>CALGVL010000400.1 GCA_937930165.1 uncultured Acetobacteraceae bacterium | reverse complement strand
GTTGCGCGGTGCCAACAGCCTGCCGGCCTGGACGGCGCAGGCGACCCAGATGGTGTTCGGGGAGGGGCCGGTCGGCCCGCCGCTGATGTTCGTCGGCGAGCAGCCGGGCGACGAGGAGGACATCGCCGGCCGTCCCTTCGTCGGCCCCGCCGGCCGGATCTTCGACCGCGCCCTGGCCGAGGCGGGGATCGAGCGGCCGCAGGTCTATGTCACCAACGCGGTGAAGCACTTCAAATTCAAGCCGACCGGCCGGCGCCGCCTGCACCAGACCCCCGATGCCGGCGACATCGCCTGGTATCGCCCCTTCCTGAAGCGGGAGGTGGAGATCGTCGGGCCGCAGCTTGTGGTGACGCTCGGCGCCACCGCGCTGCGGGCGATGATGGGCAAGCCGCTGGCCATCACCAAGGTCCGGGGCGAGGTGATCGAGGCCCCGGAAGGCCGCCCCCTCTTCCCGACCGTGCATCCCTCCTACCTGCTGCGCCTGCCGGACCCGGACAGCAAGGCGCGCGAATATGCCCGCTTCGTCGCCGACCTGAAGCAGGCACGGCGGGAGGTGACATAGCGCCCGCCTCATCCGGGTGAGGTCTGCCGCTCCTGCTCCGTCGTCCCCGCCGTCCTGGCGTCCGGGTCAGGCGCCGAAGAGCTGATCCTGGCCGAAGACCGCGCTTGCCAGCGCCACCATGTCCTGCGAGGCCGGATCGTCCTCGGTCACCGGCAGCAGGATACCGTTGGCGACCGGCAGGCCGGGCTTGTAGCCGCCCGTGCCGTCCACCTCGTTCTCCGTGCCCTCCCCTTCGCCCTTGGCCACCGCCAGGCCGTGGATCTGCACCTCGCGTCCCGTGAGGTGGGCCGCCAATTCCTCGAAGATCGATGTCTGCACGGGGTCGTTCAGGTCGAAGCTGTAGGTCTGCTGCAGCACCACATTGCCGTCCGCATCGGCGGTCGGGAAAGCGGCAGTCCGTGCCGCATCGCTGATGGAGCCGTCCGCTGTCAGCCCGAGGAGCACCGGTCCGACGACCTTCTCGCCCTTATGGTCCTCCACGAAGCCGTCACGGTCGCCATCGAGGGTGAAGTTGGGAAGCAGTGAAGGGTCGTCGTTGGTGCTCCGGCGTCAGCCCTTCCGCGACGAGCCGGACCGTGAGGCTGCCGGCCGCCTCGTCGATATGCACCGCGGCGGCGCCGAAGACGCCCGAATTGTTGCTCGGTGCAATCAGCGCGAGATAGTCGTCGCTCTCCGGCTGTTCAGGCTCGGGCGCGGCCGGTCCCTGGCCGGTGGGGTCGAGACTGTAGGGGAGGAGGGCCCTGATGGTCGTCCGAAAAGCCATGCAGGTGGAGGAGATGGGTCTGATCCGGCGTCAGGCCGGTGGCGTTGACGTCTACGGAAAGAGTCGTGCCGTCCAGCGTGACGCGGCCGAGGCCGAGCACGCCCGAATTGTTTTCTGGCGTGAAGACGGCAAAGAAGGTTTGGGCGGCGTTCCTCCGGGCCCCGGATTGTCTGTCTGGCCCTGGTCGGAACTGTCTGTCTGGTCCGAGTTGTCGGTCTGATGGGCGTGGCAGGCGCGGCCGTCGGACATGCGCTACCTCCCTCTGGAGCGGATGCTGCAAGGAAGCCTGGGCGGGTCCCGGAACGCGCGGGCTAACACCGTCTGACCGTGGGCAGTTGCGACGACTTCAGGAATGAGGAGGGGTGATCAACTTTCCACATGGGAATTTCCACATGGGAATGTGACCCGCCGCCGCTGTGGCGATGGTCGCGTCGGACTCCATGACGGGTGCTTGCGGGGCGGACGGAGGTGCGCTCAATCCGCCGCCGCCCGTGCGGTCCGGGGCGGCGTCATGACTTTGTCCGGATAGTTGCAGAATTCCGCCGCGACGCAGCGCCAGCATTCCGGGGCGCGCGCCTTGCAGACATAGCGCCCGTGCAGGATCAGCCAGTGATGCGCGTCCCGCAGCAATTCCGGCGGGATTCGCTGCACCAGCCCGTCCTCCACCTGCCGCGGCGTCTTCCCCGGTGCCAGGCCGGTGCGGTTGCCAAGGCGGAAGATGTGCGTGTCCACCGCCATGGTGCTCTCGCCGAAGGCGACGTTGAGCACGACATTCGCCGTCTTGCGGCCGACGCCGGGCAGCGCCTCCAGCGCCTCTCGGTCATGCGGCACCTGCCCGCCATGCCGCTCCAGCAATTGGCGGGAGAGGGCGACGACGTTCCGCGCCTTGGCCTGCCACAACCCGATGCTGCGGATGTGCCGTGCCACCCCCTCCTCCCCCAGTGCCACCATGGCGGCGGGATCGGGGGCGGCGGCGAAGAGGGCCGGGGTGCAGCGGTTCACCGCCGCATCCGTGGTCTGGGCGGAAAGAACCACGGCGACCAGCAGGGTGAAGGGATCACGGAACTCCAGCTCCGTCTGCGGCGCTGGATTCACCTGGGCGAGCGCCCGTATGAAGGCGGCGACCCGGTCCGGCGGCATGCGCCGGGGCACCCTGGCGCAGGGCGCGCCGGCGCGGGTGGTGACACGCTTGGCGGGGGAGGCTGGCTTTGGTGGCATGGAACCCGGCTTGCCTGTGGCGGGATGCCAGCCCTATCCCATCGCCCCTGGCAATGTCAGCCCGTCATCCTCCCATCCTGTTCGAGGCCATCTGCACCCCGCCCCGCAGCCTGGGGGCGCGCGGGGAGGCGGTGATCGCCGGCTGCGTCCTCACCGCCTCGGCCGGGGTCGCGGTGGTGTTCCTGGTGCTGGGCGCCTGGCCGGTCGTGGGTTTCACCGGGCTGGAGGCGGCGCTGGTGCTGGCCATGATGCGCCTCTACCGGCGCTGGAGCCGGCGGGCGACGGAGGTGGTGGTGCTGACCCCCGATCGGCTGCTGATCCGCCGCACCGATGCGCGCGGGCGGCAGCAGGATCTGGAGATGGACCCCTACTGGGCGCGGCTCTCCCTGGAGGAGCGGCCGGGACGGGTCAGCGCCCTGCTGCTGCGGCAGCGGCGCCGCTGCGTCGAGATCGGCCGCCTGCTGGGGGAGGAGCAGAAGCGCGACCTGGCGGATGCCCTGGGCGCCGCGCTGCGCCGCTACCGGGAGCCGGTCTTCGACAATCCGCAGTTGCGGGAGACGTGAACGGGATCTCGGCCGGGGCTTAATCCGCCGGCGTCAGGCTCTTGATCAGTTCGAAGACCCGCTTGCGCACGGAGGCGTCGGTGATCCGGTAATAGGCGCGGACGAGTTCCAGCGTCTCCCGCCGGTGCAGGGTGTCGTCCTCGAAGCCGTCCTGGGCATCGGAGAAGCCGAGCGGACGGCGGCTGGTCGTCAGGCCGCTACCGCCACCCATGCTGTCCGGCATGTCGTCGAAGAAGAAGCCGATCGGCACGTCCAGCACCCGCGCCAGGTCGAAGAGGCGGCTGGCGCCGATGCGGTTCACCCCGCGCTCATATTTCTGGATCTGCTGAAAGGTCAGGCCGAGTGCCTCGCCAAGCTTCTCCTGGCTCATGCCGAGCAGGGTTCGGCGCAGACGGACACGGCTGCCAACATGCACATCGATGGGGCTCGGACGGTGTTCGCGCTCCCCGCGCTCCAAGGTTTCGTCGCTCGGCATGCCCCCGTCCACCCCATTGTTCCGGCCGTCCGCCTGGGAACGGCCAGGCTGTTGACAGGGGAGGCGCTGCGCCCTGGGGCGGCCGCCCACCCTGAATGTGACCGTTATAGGAGCGAGGCAAGGAAGCGTCAATACTTTTGAGATTTCTCAATATTGATCATACTCGCCCCGCGCGCTGCCCGGCATCCCGGTTTGCAACCGGCCACGACCCAGTAGGGCGAGGGCAAGTGAAATTGCAACCAGCCCCCCTGGGATCCAGAGGCCGAAGCGCGCGAAGGGGGTGGGCGGGCCCGCGCCGGGCAGGGCGGCGGTCAGCGTCCCGGTGGTGCCGAGCGGCAGCATGGCGAGCCGCCGTCCGCGCGCATCGAAGACCGCGGAGATACCGGTCTGCGCCGCGCGGGCCAGGGGCAGTCCTTCCTCCGCCGCGCGCAGCCGCGCTGTCGCGAGGTGCTGCCAGGGGCCGGCGCTGTCGCCGAACCAGGCATCATTGGTGATGTTCACCAGCCAGGCCGGCCGGGGGGTGGGGGTGACCGCGCCGGGGAAGATGACCTCGTAGCAGATCAGGGCGCCGAAGGGCGGCAGGCCGGGCGGGGCAAGTGCGACCAGGCCCGGCCCGGCGGAGAAGTCCATGCCCCCCACCACCATCCGGATCGGGATCAGGCCCGAGAGCGGCATGTACTCGCCGAAGGGGACGAGATGCACCTTGTCGTACACGCCGAGAGCCTGGCCCCGGTCGTCCAGCACAACCAGGCTGTTGTAGACCCGCCGCAGCACATTGTCCGGCCCCCATTCGACGCGCACCGTGCCGGCGATCAACTCGGCGCCGGGGGGCAACGCCTCCGCCGCCAGCCGCTGCGCCTCGGGATCCTGGGCAAGCAGGAAGGGGCTGGCCGTCTCCGGCCAGATAACGGCGATGCGGGAGCCGGGCGCCTTCTCCGCCGCGCGGCGGGCCGCTTCGGCCGTCAGCTGCAGGTAGCGGCGGAAGATCGGCATGCGCTGGTCCGCCTGCCACTTCAGGTCCTGCGCGACATTGCCCTGCACCAGCAGGAGTTGAACCGGCTCGGCCGGCGGATCCGGTTGGGCGAGCCGCCAGGCGCCGAAGCCGGCGAAGCCGGCCAGGACCAGCGCCCCCGCTGCCAGCGCGCGGCGGGAGCCGAGCAGCGGCAGGCAGGCCAGCAGCACCGTGACCAGGGAGAGGCCATGCACGCCGATGACCGCCGCGCCCTGCACCGGCAGGGCGGCGAAGGCCCAGGCCGTGCCGATCAGGTTCCAGGGAAAGCCGGTAAAGGCCACCCCGCGAAGCATCTCCATCGCCACCCAGCTGCCGGCGAAGCCCAGGATGCGCGGCCAGCCGGCGGGCAGCGCCCGGGCCGCCAGCACCGGCGGCACGCAGAACAGGGCGAGCGGCACCGCAAGCGCCGGCGCGGCGACCGGCACCAGCCACCAGAACTGCGCCACATCGGTCAGGATGGCATGGGTGACCCAATAGATGCCGGCCAGGTGATGCCCCCAGCCCCAGACGAAGCCGATCCAGGCCGCCCGCTTCCAGTCCCGCGCCGCCGCAGCCAGGGCCAGCAGGCCGGGGAAGCCGAGCAGCAGCACCGGCACCGCATGCAGCCGCGGCAGCGCCAGGGCCGAAAC
>CALGVL010000399.1 GCA_937930165.1 uncultured Acetobacteraceae bacterium | reverse complement strand
GCGCAGGGCGTGGCGCAGGGCCGGATGACGGTCGGCGACTTCGTGCTGGTGAACACCTATCTGATCCAGCTCTACCTGCCGCTGAATTTCCTGGGCTTCGTCTATCGCGAGATGAAACAGAGCCTGACCGACATGGAGGCCATGTTCCGCCTGCTGCGCGAGCAGCGGGAGGTGCAGGACAAGCCCGGCGCGCCGGATCTGGCGCCGGGGCCGGGGGAATTGGTCTTCGAGGATGTGCGCTTCGGCTACCGTCCGGATCGGATGGTCCTGAAGGGCGTCTCCTTCCGCGTGCCGCCGGGGCGAACCCTGGCGATCGTCGGGCCGACCGGGGCGGGGAAGTCCACCATCTCCCGCCTGCTGTTCCGCTTCTATGACGTGACCGGCGGCCGCATCCTGCTGGACGGGCAGGACATCCGCGATGTGAAACAGTCCAGCCTGCGTGCCGCCATCGGCGTGGTGCCGCAGGATACGGTGCTGTTCAACGACACCATCCGCTACAACATCGCCTATGGCCGCCCGGGCGCGACGGAGGAGGAGATCGTCCAGGCCGCGCAACTCGCCCAGGTGCATGACTTCGTTATGCGCCTGCCGGAGCGCTACCGGACCATGGTGGGGGAGCGCGGGCTGAAGCTCTCGGGTGGCGAGAAGCAGCGGGTGGCGATCGCTCGCACCATCCTGAAGAACCCGCGCATCCTGATCCTGGACGAGGCGACCAGCGCGCTCGACACGCGGACGGAACAGGACATCCAGGCGGCGCTGCGCCAGGTCTCGGCGGACCGGACGACCCTGGTGATCGCGCACCGCCTCTCCACGGTGGTGGAGGCGGATGAGATCATCGTCCTACAGGACGGGAGGATCGCCGAGCGCGGCAGCCATGCCGAGCTGATCGCCCGGGACGGCCTCTATGCGGAGATGTGGCGGCGCCAGTCCGAGGCAGTGGCGGCGGCAGAGGCAGCCGCAGCGGCCCAGGCGGCGGCCGATCTGGACAGGCCACGGGCCGGCCGGGCGGCGGAGGTGGTGGAGCAGCCGGCACGCTGAGCGGCCCCGACGACCGCAGGGCCACAGTCCGAAGGTCGTCGTGGCAGTGCCGCGGACCGGCCCCGCCAACTTGCAGGCTATGGGGCTTTCCCCGAGGGGGCGCAGGCCCTATCTGCCAGGACAGGACAGGAGGGCGCCTTATGCAGCTAGACCCCCAGGGCGTGGCCCCGGAAGACCTCAGCCATGCCGGTTCGGTGGTGGACAAGGCTATCGAGTACATGATGGACCAGAAGATCGCGCCCATTTCCGCGGCCTCGGCCCTGCTCGGCGGGGCGCTGGGCCTGCTGGCCCGCAGCCTGGACGACCGTGCCATCGCGGCGGTGCTGCGGAGCGCGCTGGCCTCGGTGGAGTCCGGGGAGCTGCGGGAGATGCGGGGGCAATTGCCGGGCGGCCAGGCCGGGATGTGAAGCCGTCCGGTCGCCGGAGGGGCGGAGGCCCTGGAGGCCTGAATCGGCCTGCCGGCCTTGACGCGCCTGCCCCGGCGGGGCATTAGGGCGACCCTTCGGATGCAACCCGCGCGCGGCAACCTCTCGCCGCGCGCGCCTGTTATCGGGAACTCCGCCATGGCCCGCCGCTGCGGCATCACCGGCAAGGGCGTTCTGACGGGCAACAACGTCAGCCACGCCAACAACAAGACGCGCCGCCGCTTCCTGCCCAACCTGCAGGAGACGTCCTTCTATTCCGACGTGCTGGCCACCTCGGTCCGGCTGCGCCTGACGGCGAACGGCATCCGCACCATCGAGCATAATGGCGGCCTGGACGCCTTCCTGCTCGGCACGCCGAGCCGCAAGCTGCCGCAGGAGGCGCAGGTGCTGAAGCGCCGGATCGAGCGGGCGAAGGCCAAGAAGGAAGGCGCTGCCGCCTGAAGGCCGAGGCCCGTTTCCGGGCCTTGACCTTTTCGCAAGCGGCATATGCGAGAGCCGGGCATCAGCCCGGCTTTTTCATTCCCGTCCTGACCGGCTTGCTGGCCATCGGCGGCCTGCTGCTGGCCCTGCATGCCCAGGGAACCGCCATCGCCGCCGAGGCCTGGCCGCGCAGCCTGAAGCCCGACCCTGTGCCGCTTGCGCCCCTGCTGGAGGAGGCGGTCGCCGCCACTGCGCCCTGCCAGGCGGCAATTCCGTGTGGCGCTGGGAGCCGCCGGGCTGACCCTGCTGCGGGAGAGGCTGATCGCCCCCGACTATTCCAGGTCGCGGAGCGCGGTGGCGATCAGGGCCTCGATGCGCGGCATGTCGCCGATCTCGCGTCCCAGAAGCAGGGCGAGCTTGGCGAGGAACAGGGCCTCGCGCTCCGGCCCGGCGGTGGTGACGGCTTCGGCGAGGCGCTCCCACAGGGCTTCCAACATCTCCTGGTTCGCAGCCATGGCTCAGGGCTCCCGGCCGAGCATGCGGGCGTGGGCGGCGTCGAAGGCGGCAGCCTCGAAGCGGCGCCAGCGCCAGGCGACATGCCCGTCCGGCCGCACCAGATAGCCAACGCCGGGCGCATCCAACCCCAGGAGGGCGGCGGTGCGGCCGCGCTCATCCGCCGCCTCGCCACCTGGGCCGATACGGGAAAGGCGCAGGCCGGGGAGGGCGGCGAGATGTGCCTCCGCCGCCGCATCGCCGGCCCGGAGCAGGGCGGTCGGCCACGGGCCGATCAGCGCCTGGACGTGGCCGGGACGACCCCCGATGGTCAGCGGCACGGCGGGCAGCACCGCGCCGGGTGGCGGGCCGGCCTGCCACTCGCCCTGTTCCGGCGTCTGGAGGGGCGAATCGGGGAAGGTGGTGGCCGCGCTTTGCCGCGGATTGACCAGCGGGCGGGCGAAATCCTGGCTGGCGGCGAGGCTCAGCGCCGCATCGCGCATCAGGGCGAAGCCGCGTGAGGGCGGGGTCATGAACAGCGTGCTCTTGCGGGCGTTGCGGATATTCTCCCGGGCGGCGAAGACGCGCTCCTCGGAATAGCTGTCCAGCAGTGCCTCGCCGCCCTCGCCGCGGATCACGGCGGCCAGCTTCCAGGCCAGGTTGGCAGCATCCTCGATGCCCGAATTCATGCCGCGCACCCCGAAGATCGGCACCAGGTGCGCCGCATCGCCGGCGAAGAGCACGCGGCCATGCCGATAACTGGCCAGCGTCAGGCAATGGGCACGGTAGAGGCTGATGAGCACCAGCTCGTAATCCGCCCTCTCACCGATGGCGGCGAGATGCGCGTCGATGCGGGCGCGGACGCGCTCCTCCCGCTGTTCCGCCTCGGCATCCTCATCGTCGCGGAGCTGGTAGTCGATGCGCCAGATGTCGTGCGGCTGCCTGTGCATCAGCACGGTGGAGCCGGGATTGGAGGGGGGGGCGAACCAGGCCCGGCGCTCCACCGGATGATCGGATCGCAGGCGGATATCGGCGATCAGGTAGCGGCCTTCATAGGAGGTGCCCTCTAGCCGCAGGCCGAGCGCGGCGCGGGTCGGGCTGCGGGCGCCGTCGGCGGCGACCACCCAATCGGCCAGCAGGTCATATTCGCCTTCCGGGGTAGCGATGCACAGCGTCACGCCCTTATCGGTCTGGCGCAGGGCGCGCATCTCGCTCCGCCAGCGGAGGTCCACCTGCGGCCGCTCCGCCAGCGCCTCCACCAGGCATTGCTCGGTGAAGCATTGCTGCAGGTTGAGCATGGGCGGATGACGCTGGTCGGCATCATGGGGCATGGCGAATTCCAGCACCTGATGCCCACGCCACCAGCTTCTTCCATCCGTCCAGGGCAGGCCGCGGGCGAGGATGCCCTCCGCAACGCCGAAATCCTCCAGGATCTCCAGCGAGCGGCGGGAGATGCAGATGGCGCGGCTGCCGAAGCTCACCTGGTCGCGCGGCTCGATGACGACGCAGGGGATGCCGTGATGCGCCAGCCCAGCGGCGAGGGTCAGGCCGATCGGGCCGGCGCCGAGGACCGCCACCGGATGCCGCCGCGCCTCGCCCTGCAATTCCGGCGGGGCACGGAAGGGGTAGCGCGGCATGTCGTCATAGACGCTGCGGCCGATCGCCATGGGCTCAGCCCTTCTGCGACTCCGCCAGGAAGGCAGAGAGCGCCGCCGTCGACCGGTTCGGCCCTGCCGCATCATCGGCCATCTGTTGGTAAAAGCGGGCGATGGCCTGGTAGATTTCGGCGGTGGCCTCGTCCGGCTGCACGAAATCGGCGATCTCCTCCATCTCCCCCACCCAGCGATAGGCCTTGCCGTACATTGGCGGCACCATGTCCTTGAACCAGGCAAGGAGCTGCGGCTGGCTCCGTTCCAGCTCGCGGCGCAGCCCCTCCGCCGCGCCGGCACGAGTGGCGGCCAGCATCATGGCGGAGGCGAGGGCGGTCAGCCCCTTGGTGATGCCGGCATAGGACATCTTCAGCGCCGAGGCAGCGCCCACCGGGCCCTCGATCACGCGGACATCCAGGCCGTATTCGCCCAGCACGGCAAGCCGCGGGGCCTCCGGGCCGGAGAGGTAGAGGACGGGCGTATAGCCATCCGGCCGGGGCGGGCCGCCGATGATGCTGCCATCCACGAAAGCGCAGCCGGTGGGGGCGATGATGCCGGCGATGCGCTGCACCGTCTCCGGGCTGACAGCGTTGCAATCGGCGAAGACCGGCTTCCGCTCGGCCGCGGCCAGGTGTGGCGCCAGCCGTTCCGCCAGGGCCGGTGCTTCGGCAGGCGGCACGATGGAGAGAATGATGCCGGCGCCGGCGATCTCGGCGGCCGGCACGGCGCGCATCCCGGCGGCGGCAGCGCGCTTCGCGCTCGCCTCGCTGCGGCCGGCGAGGGAGGTGAGGACGGTGACGCCCCTCTCCGTCAGGCGCCGGGCTACGCCGGACCCCATGGCGCCCTGGGCGATGATGGCGACAACAGGCGGCATGACAGGCCTCCTTACCCTTGGAACGCAGGAGATAGCGCGCTCCGGGACGGTTTGACAGGAGCGCCGATTGGCGCGGTGATGGCGGGAAACGGAGGCCGTCCATGGACAAGCTGACCCTCGCCGTCGTCTCCCGGAACTACTTCAACCTGCCGGCCTGGATCGGCCTGCATGCCCGGCTGTTCGCGGCGGAGGGGCTGGAGGTCCGCATCGACCATATCGAGGGCATCGAGGAGGTGAACGACCGGATCCGGGACGGCCGCGCCCAGCTTGCCTATGGCGTAACCGAGCATGTGATCCTGGATGCCGAATCGGGCGGGCATCAGGTGATCATCGGCGGGAATGTGAACCGGCTGCCCTTCTCCCTGATCGCCCGGCCGGGGATCGAGGGGCTGGCCGGGCTGCGGGGGAAGCGGATCGGCGTGTCCTCGATCCGGGCGGGGAGTTCCTCGCTCATCATGCGCATCCTGGCGGAGGCGGGGCTGCACTGGCCGGGGGATTACGAGCTGGTGCCCTGCGGCCCGATCCTGGCGCGCTGGGAAATGCTGCGCTCCGGCGGGATCGATGCCGGGCTTCAGGGGGCGCCGCTGGACCGCATCGCGCTGGACCAGGGCTTCGTCTCGCTCTGCGAGCCGCGGCAGGAATTCCAGTTCACCAGCCTGGATGTGGATGCGCGCTGGGCGGCGGCGAACCGTGACCTGCTGCTGCGCTTCTGCCGCGCCTTCCTGCGCGCCCATGCCTGGTTCTACGCCAACCGCGAGGGATCGAACGCCATCGCCATGAAGGAGACGGGAATGGAAGCGCGTTATGCCGAGCTTGCCTGGCAGGATTACACGCGGGCAGAAATCTTCCCGCGTGATGGGGAGGCGAGCGAAGCCGGGGTGCAGGCACTGATCGAGACCAGCGCCCTGATCCGCGAATTGCCGAACCGCGCGCGGACGCGGGCGGAAGACTACATCGACCGCTCCTGGCTGGCCGAGGCGAGGGCTTCGCTGTGACACAGCCTCTGTTCGATCCCGGTGATTTCCGCATCCCGGAGGGCGTCACCCATGTCTGCGCCGGGGGCGAGACGCCCTTCCTGCGCCGGCATGACGCGGCGCTGCTGCAATACGCGCAGGACAAGAGCGCTGGCCCGCCGGGCCGCGACCGCCAGGATGCCGTGGTGCTGCGCGTGCGGGAAAAGGTGGCCGCCGCCTGGGGCGTGGAGCGCGCCGATATCGGCATCTGCGCCCATGTCGCCGAGGGCATGTCCATGCTGGTGGAGAGCCTGGACTGGCAGCCCGGTGACAATGCCGTGGTGGATCCGGACGAATATCCCTCCGTCGTCGCGCCGCTCGCCCTGCAGCGGCATCCGAAGGTGGAGTTGCGCTTCGCCCGCGCGGGCGATCCGGAGGCCGTGGCGGCGGCGGTGGATGCGCGGACGCGGCTGATCGGGGTCAGCTATGTCTCCTACCTCACCGGGGAGCGGTATGACCTGACGGCGCTGCGGCAGGTGGCGGACCGGGTGGGGGCGCTGCTGGCGGTGGATTACACCCAGGCGGCGGGCTATCTGCCGATCCGGCCGCAGATCGCGGATTTCGCCTTCGCCGCCTGCTACAAATGGCTGCTGGGCATGACCGGCACCGCCATCGCCTATTGGAACCGCGCGCGGCAGCCGGGATGGATGCCGGGGACGGCGGGGTGGCATTCCATCGATTCCATGGCACGGCCGGATTATGCGGGCGGACTGGCCCTGGTGCCGGATGCGATGCGCTTCGCGCGCGGCAATCCGGCGCATGCCTCGCTCTATGTGCTGGACTCGGCGCTGGACTATCTCGGGCGCTTCGAAGCGGAGACGGTGCAAAGGCACGTCCAGACGCTGACCACCGCGCTGCTCGCACGGCTGGAGCAGGCGAGCATCGCCTCCACCACCCCGGCAGATCCGGCGCGGCACGGGGCAAGCGTCTGCATCGCCTCGCCGCAGGCGGGCGCCATCACCAAGGCGCTGTTCGACCGCGGCATCTATGCCTGGAACGGGCGCGGCCGCATCCGCTTCAGCTTCCATGGCTTCAATGGCATGGCGGATGTGGAGCGCATCATGCAGGCGCTGCGGGCCGAGTGGCGGGACTGACAGGCTGGTCGGGAGCACATCATGTCGCTGACATTGGATGCCGAATTGCAATCCTGGGTGGGCCGCACCCGCATCGTGGAGGACGAGATCAGCCCCGGCGCCGTGCGGCGCATCGCCGGCATGCTGGATCTCGACCCGGACCGCTTCCGGCGCGGCGATCCGCTGCCTCCGCACTGGTTCACCATGTTCTTCCCGGATGTGGCGCGGCAGTCCGATATCGGGCCGGACGGCCATCCGAAGCCCGGCGTGTTCCTGCCGCCCATCCCATTGCCTCGCCGCATGGGCGCCGGGCGGCGCGTGCGCATTCCGGGCGTGCTGCGGGTGGGCGATGTGGCGACCAAGACGGCGGAGGTCGCGGCCATCCTGCCGAAGCAGGCGCGCACCGGCTTCATCACCGTGCTGACCATGCGCCACACCATCCGCCGCGGCGAGGAGGTGATCGCGGTGGACGAATTCGATGCCATCTACCGCGAGGCGGTGAAGCCCGGCGAGGCCAGTGCCGTGGCGCCACCCCAGCCTGCCCCGGCCGATCCGGCCTGGCGCGAGGACAAGCTGCTCGATCCGCCCCTGGTGTTCCGCTACTCCGCCGTCACCTGGAACGCACACCGCATCCATTACGACGCGGATTATGCCCGGCAGGTGGAGGGCTATCCGAACACGGTACAGAATGGCGGGCTGACCATGCAGCTTGTCCTGGATGCTGCGGTGAAGCACACGCCGGGGCGGCTGACCGGATTCACCGCGCGCCTGACCCGGCCGCTCTATGTCGGCGACACCGTCACCCTGGCCGGCCATGCGCTGAAGGATGGCAAGGTCGCGGCCTGGGCGCAGGACCGGGACGGCCATCTCTGCGCGCAGCTTGAACTGGAATTCGCCTCATGACGGGCGGCCCGCTGGAAGGCGTGCGGGTGGTGGACCTTACCACCGTGGTGGTCGGGCCGATCTGCACGCGCACCCTGGCGGACCAGGGTGCCGAGGTCATCAAGGTGGAGGCGCCGGGCGGCGACATCCTGCGCTATCTCGCGGCCGGCTGCCGCACGCCGTCCATGTCGGGCAAGTTCATCAATTTCAACCGCAACAAGCGCTCCATTGTGCTGGACATCAAGAAGCAGGCGGGGATGGAGGCGATGAGGCGGCTGATCCGCGGCGCCGATGTCTTCGTCAGCAATGTCCGGCCGGCGGCGCTGGAGCGGGCAGGGCTGGACTATGCCTCGCTCGCGCCGGAGAATCCGCGGCTGATCCATTGCGGCATCCTCGCCTTCGGCAGCGGCGGGCGCTACTGCAACCGCCCGGCCTATGATCCGATCATCCAGAGCCTCTCCGGCGTCGCCGGCACCTTCCACCGCGCCATCGGCGAGCCTCGCTTCGTCCCGATGGTGATGACGGACCACATCACCGGCCTGATCGCGGCGCAGTGCATCGGCTTCGCCCTCTACCGGCGGGAGCGCACCGGGCGCGGCGAGGCGATCGAGGTGCCGATGTTCGAGAACATGGCCAGCTT
>CALGVL010000398.1 GCA_937930165.1 uncultured Acetobacteraceae bacterium | reverse complement strand
CATGCGGCATGTCGTCGAAGGGGATCCAGCCGGTCCAGTCATGGCGGCCGTCCCAGCCGGGCGCCGGCAGGCTGCCGTCGCCGGCGCGGCGGATCGGCGTGCGGCCGGTGAGGAACAGCCCGATCCGCCCCGCCGCATCCGCTACCATCAGGTTCTGCGAGGGGCTGGTGATGAGCGCGGCCGCCGCCCGCGCATCGGCCAGCGACCGCGCACGATTCAGCGCCTGCAACCCGGCGGCGGCGGTGTCGTCCGGGGCCAGGTTGGCCATGGCGACGGCCAGCACCGTGCCTTCCGCCCGCGCCGCATCCAGGTCGGAGATCACTGGCCCGTGCCGCGTCTCCCGCACCCGCAGCCGCACCGGATCGGCGCCGCGGACCAGGATCACCTCCTCGGTCACGGCGAAAGGGCGGGGGCCGTCCGGGGCCTCATAGGCATCGGGCCCGGCCAGGCGCTCGACGAAGACGTCCTGGGTGTCGGAATGGGTGGTGGTGAAGCCCCAGGCGATGTGCTCGTTGCGGCCGATGACGATGTAGGGGACGCCCGGGCTGGTTGCGCCGGCCAGCATCCGCCCATCGGCCAGGTCGATCCGCGCCAGGTACCAGAGGATCGGCGCCTGGAAGCCGAGATGCGGGTCATTGGCCAGCAGCGGCGCGCCGGAGGCCGAGCGGCTGCCGCTGACCGCCCAGGCATTGCTGGCGGAATCCGGCAGGGTGCCCGGCTCGGCGAAGGCGGGCAGGGCAGCCGCCAGCCGCGCGAGATGGCCCTTGTCCAGCCCGACCGCTGCCGAGATCAGCGCCAGGTCCGGCCGGCCCTCGCTCCTGTCCTCCGGCCAGAGTTCGGCCAGCCGCTCCGGTGACAGGATGGAGGCGAGGCGGGCGCGGTCCAGCTCGATCCGCCAATTGCCGGAGAGCCAGAGGCCCATGACCTTGCCCCAGAGCAGGCTATGTTCCGGCCGCCAGGGCTCCGGCGTGCCGAGCAGCAGAAATTCCGGCGCAGCGAAGCGGCCATGCGCCTCGATCCAGGCATTCACCCCGGCGGCATAGGCGTCCAGCGCGTCCCGCGTCTCGGCCGGCAGCTTCGCCAGATCGGCTCGCGCCCGTCGCGCCAGGCCGAGGGTGCGGATGAAGCGGTCGCTGCGCAGCAGGCCGGGGCCGGCCCATTCCGCCAGCCGTCCCTCGGCGCCGCGGCGCATGATCTCCATCTGGAATAGCCGGTCGCGGGCATGCAGCCAGCCCAGGGCCATCATCGCATCCCGTTCCGTGGCAGCAGCGATCCGCGGGATGCCATGATTGTCCAGCGTGATCTCGACCGGGGCGGAGAGGCCGGGCAGGCGCAGCACCGCCTCCCGCGCCGGCAGGGTCCACCAGAGCAGGGCAGCGATCGCCACCGCACCTGACAGCGCCAATCCCACCAGGCTGAGCGCTGTCCAGCGCAGCCAGCGCAGGCTAGTCCGGGGGCGGCGGGATGGGGTCATGCGGCTTCATCCTGGCTCCGGGGATGCCGGACAATGCGCAAGGCGGGGAGCCGCGTCCATGGCAGCCCAGCCTGCCATCGGCGCCGATTCAGGCTCAGGTCAATTCGGGTCGGTGATTCACCTCGGAGCGTTCCCGCCCGGGACGATCGCAGGCTAGCATGCCCACAAAGAACGGGAGGAAACGAGCATGCGTGGCGTGGTGTTCCTGGGCGACCGCGAACTGGAGCTGATGACCTTCCCGGACCCGACGCCGGGACCGGGCGAGGTGGTGCTGGAGATGAAGGCCTCCGGCATGTGCGGCAGCGACTTGAAGCAATATCGCCGGCCGAAGGGCGTGCGGCAGAACAACGGCCTGCCCTCGGCCTCCGGGCCGGTGATCGCCGGGCACGAGCCTTGCGGCGTGGTCGCGGCGGTGGGGCCGGGGGTGGATCCGCGCCAGGCGCGCGTGGGCGACCGCGTGATGGTGCACCATTACCAGGGCTGCACCACCTGCAACCACTGCCGCACCGGCTGGCAGCAGCTCTGCCAGCGCGTGCCGATCAAGGTCTATGGCAACAACAGCCATGGCGGCCATGCGCAGTACATGGCGGTGCCGGCCAATACCCTGGTGCCGCTTCCGGAGGAATTGTCCTTCGCCGCCGGCGCCGCGATCTCCTGCGGCACCGGCACCGCCTATGGCGCGCTTCGGCGGATGAACGTCTCGGGCAACGACACCATCGCCATCTTCGGCCAGGGGCCGGTCGGGCTCTCCGCGACGCAGCTTGCCTCGGCCATGGGCGCAAGGGTCATTGCCCTGGACATCAGCCCGGAGCGGCTGGCCC
>CALGVL010000397.1 GCA_937930165.1 uncultured Acetobacteraceae bacterium | reverse complement strand
CGAGAGCTACTATACCGCCGGCGCAAAGCTGCTCATGCCGGACGGGGTGCATCTCCGCCGGCCGGGAGACATCACTTATGGCCCTGCCGATCCGCGCCTGATCCACCGCCTGGCCAATCTGGGCTGCGAGACGGCGATCTCCATCCACGCCTATGGCCTTCCCTTTGACCGCTTCCGCACCGACCTGAACCTGATCCTTGCCGACTGACCGTTCGGCCGTCACGGGTTGCGGCCGGCGCCGCCAGCCTCCACCATCCGGCGCCGCTGCAAGGGAACCGTGATGAGCGACGCCGCGCCTGCCATGCCGAACAGCCTCTGGGCCGCTACGGCCCCGCCGCCGCCACCCACGTTGCCGCTGGCGGAGGAGGCGCGGACGGATGTGGCTGTGGTGGGCGCCGGCTTCACCGGCCTCTCCGCCGCGCTGCATCTGGCGGAGGCCGGAATCGCCTGCACCGTGCTGGAGGCGGCGGAGATCGGCTGGGGCGCCTCCGGGCGCAACAACGGCCAGGTCATTCCCAACCTCTCCCGCATAGACCCCGACGCCATCGTCGCCGCCGTGCCGCCGGAACTCGGCGGGGCGGAGAAGGGGGAGGCGCTGGTCTCCCTGATCCGCGATAGCGCCAGCCTGGTCTTCGACCTCATCCGCAAGCACCGGATCGAGGCGGAGGCGGTGCAGAATGGCTGGATCCAGCCGGCGCACCGGCCCTCGCGCATGAAGCTGGCGGAAAGCCGGGTGCGGCAATGGGGCAGCCGCGGCGCGCCGGTGCGGCTGCTGTCCCGCGAGGAGATGGCGAAGCTCTCCGGCAGCGAGCACTGGTATGGCGGCTGGGAGAACAAGACGGGCGGGCGCATCAACCCCCTCGGCTTCGCCCGCGGCTTGGCGCGGGCAGCGATGGAGGCCGGCGCCACCATCCACACGCGCAGCCCGGTCACGCGCATCGCGCAGGATCCCGGCGGCTGGCTGCTGGAGACGCCGCGCGGCCGGCTGCGGGCGGAGCGGGTGATCATCGCCACCAATGCCTATACCGATTCCGGCGTCTGGCCCGGCCTGCGCCGCACGGTGGTGCCGGTGCGCAGCTACCAGATGGCGACCAGCGTGCTGTCGGACAACATCCGCAGGACCATCCTGCCGGAAGGCCATGCGCTGTCCGACACTCGCGGCGATCTTTACTTCTACCGCTTCGACGCGAATGGGCGGCTGGTGACCGGCGGCGGGCTGATCATCCCCTTCGGCTGGGAGAACCGCATCAAGGCGCGCATCCGCGAACGCGTCGCCCGCGTCTTCCCGCAAGTCGGGGAATTCACCTTCGACTATGTCTGGTGGGGCTATGTCGGCGGTACCCAGGACAAGATGCCGCATGTCTATGAGCTGGCGCCGGGCGTGCTGGCCTGGACCGGCTGCAACGGCCGCGGCGTGGCGCTGGCGACGGCACTGGGGCAGGAACTGGCGAAGGCCAGCGCCGGCGTGCCGGTACGGGAGATCGCGGCGCCGGTCGAGACCCGCATGAAGGGGATAGCGGGGCACGAGTTCCGTGCCCTCGGCATCGCCTGGCAGGTGGCGAAGAACCGCTTGAACGACAGGCGGGACTGAAGCCTATTCGATCGCCGCGAGCATCCGCATCAGCTCCTCCGGCGCCGTGATCATGGCGTCGTGGCCGGTGGCGATCTCCAACCAGTTCCAGCCCGGCTGGTCCTTCACCCACTGCCGCGTCGCCTCCAGCGGCCCGTAGAGCGGCGCGGTGCAGGCGATGTAGGTTCGCGGCAGGCCGTTGCCGACCGGATGGCGCAGAATCAGCGGGCTTTCATAGGTGCCGGCGGGGTGGGGCGTCAGGCGGCGGCGCAACCAGGGGGCGAGGGGATGGTCCTCCGGGACGCCGAAGGCACTGACGGGCGGCGGTGGCAGGGCGATGCCGCCGCCTTCCCTGGCGATCAGCGCCCGGCGCGCGGCCACCACATCCGGCGGCAGCCGGCCGAAGGGGCTCTGGCCGCCCTCCAGCACCATGCTGTCGAGATAGACAAGATGCCGGATCCGCTCCGGAATGCGGTCCGCCGCGCCGGTGATGCCGAGGCCGCCGAAGCTGTGGCCGACCAGGATGACATCCTGGAGTTCCTCCGCCTCGATCGCGTTCACCACATCGGCCACAAAGGTATCGAGCGTGATGTCGCGCGAGAGCAGGTGATGCCGTTCCCCCAGGCCGGTCTGGGTCGGGGTGAAGACCGCATGGCCCTGGGCGTGCAGGCCGGCGGCGACGTATTTCCAGCACCAGGCGCCGTGCCAGGCGCCATGCAGCAGCACATAGGTCCTAGCCATGCGGCTTCTCCTGCCCTGCCGCGGGGACGATGATGGCCCATGTCGTCGTCACATGCACCGCGATGTCGTCGCTGTCCTCGGGGCGCATCAGGACCTCGCCGAAGATCATGCGCTTGCCGCGCTTGACGATGCGCGCCTCGGCCAGCACCGCGCGCGGGGCGACCGGGCGGAGGAAATTCACCGTCATGGAGGAGGTGACGCTCTCATCCCTGCCGCCGGTCACGCCCAGCAGCGCCGCCCACATCGCCACATCCGCCAGCCCCATCAGGGCGGGGCCGGAGACGGTATTGCCAGGCCGCAGCAGGTCCTCGCGAAAGGGCAGGCGGACCAGGGCGCAGCCCCCGGCGGCGGCCAGCACCTCGACATTCCAGGCCCCGGCCAGCGGCACGCCCGCCCGGACGATGGCCTGGATTTCGGCCGCCGAGGGTGGCTGCATCAACGGCCTCCGAAGACGCGGGCGATGCAGGGATTGCCGCCGATCCAGTAGCACAATTCGGCGGGGCGGGAGATGCGGTACAGCGCCAGGTCGCAGCGCAGCCCCGGCCGCAGCATGCCGCGATCCGAAAGGCCGAGTGCCGCCGCGGCATGGCGGGTGACGCCGAGCAGCGCCTCAGCCACCGTCAGCCGGAACAGGGTGCAGCCGAGATTCAGCATCAGCAGCAGCGACAGGGCAGGGGAGGAGCCGGGATTCATGTCCGTTGCCAGCGCCATGCGCAGCCCGGCGGTGCGCATGGCGGCGATGTCGGGCTTCCGTTCCTCGCGGATGAAGTAGAAGGCGCCGGGCAGCAGCACGGCGACGCTGCCGGCGCGGGCCATGGCGGCCAGCCCCTCCGGATTGGCGTGTTCCAGGTGATCGGCGGAGAGCGCACCCCAGCGCGCCGCCAGCGCGGCGCCGCCATAGTCGCAGAGCTGGTCGGCATGCAGTTTCACCGGCAGCCCGGCCTCGCGCGCGGCGGCGAAGACCTGTTCCGTCTCCTCCGGCGTGAAGGCGATGCGGTCGGAGAAGACATCTACAGCATCGGCAAGCCCGGCGGCGGCGACAGCCGGCAGGATGTCCTCCGCGACGTGGCGTGCGTAGTCGGCCTGCCGCCCGGCGAATTCCGGCGGCACGGCATGGGCGGCGAGCAGGGTGGCCTGCACCTCCACTGGCAATTCGGCGGCCAGTCGCCGGGCGACGCGAAGCTGGGCGAGTTCCGTCTCCAGGTTCAGCCCGTAGCCCGATTTGATCTCCACCGTGGTGATGCCTTCCGCCATCAGCGCGGTCAGGCGCGGTTCCGCCTGGCGGAGCAGCGTGTCCTCATCCGCGACGCGGGTGGCGCGGACGGTGGAGAGGATGCCGCCGCCGGCGCGGGCGATCTCCTCGTAGCTCGCGCCATTCAGCCGCATTTCGAATTCCGCGGCGCGATCGCCGCCGAAGACGAGATGGGTGTGGCAGTCGATCAGCCCCGGCAGGATCCAGGCGCCGTGGCAGTCCGTCACCTGCGCCGGGCTGGCGGGCAGGTCCTGACGCCGTCCGACCCAGGCGATGCGGCCTCCCTTGGCGGCGACGGCACCGTCCTCGATGACGCCGAGCGGTTCGTCCGCTGGCCCATCCATGGTCGCGAGATGCGCATTCAGCCAGACGCGGTCGAACATCATCCCCACTCCACCAGCCCGGCGAAGCGGCCGCGGCCCACCAGCGCCTTCACCGCGGCGATGTCCGGTGCCATCGCGCGGTCATGATCCCAGGCAGCGGCGACCTCCCGCACCATGCCATGCGCCCTCTCGATGCTGACGGAGCTTTGCAGCGGGCGGTGGAATTCCAGTCCCTGTGCCGCGGCCAGCAATTCGATCGAGAGAATCCCCGCCAGATTCTCGGCCATGTCATGCAAGCGCAGCGCAGCGCCGGTCGCCATGCTGACATGGTCCTCCTGATTGGCGCTGGTCGGGATGCTGTCCACGCTGCGCGGTGCGGCGAGAGCGCGGTTCTCCGCTACCAGGGCCGCCGCCGTCACCTGGGCAAGCATGAAGCCGGAATTCAGCCCGCTTTCCCGCACCAGGAAGGCAGGCAGGCCGGAGAGGGCGGGGTCGGTCAGCAGGGCGATGCGCCGCTCGCTGATCGAGCCAAGCTCCGCGAGGGCCAGGGCGATGGTGTCCGCTGCGAAGGCCACCGGCTCCGCATGGAAATTCCCGCCGGAGAGGATGTCGCCGCCCTCGACCACCAGCGGGTTGTCGGTGACGGCATTCGCCTCCCGCTCCAGGACCTGCGCGGCATGGCCCAGAAGATCCAGGCAGGCTCCCGCCACCTGTGGCTGGCAGCGCAGGGAATAGGGATCCTGCACCCGCGGATCGCCGATGCGGTGGCTCTCGCGGATGGCGCTGCCCTCCAGCAGCTTGCGCAATGCCGCCGCTGCGCGGATCTGGCCGGGATGGCCGCGCAGCTCATGGATCCGCGGGTCGAAGGGCGCGTCACTGCCGCGCGCCGCATCCACGCTCATCGCGCCCGCCACGAGGGCCGTGCGCAGGAGGTCCTCGGCGGCGAAGAGGGCCGCGAGGGCCAGCGCCGTCGAAACCTGCGTGCCATTCAGCAGCGCCAGCCCCTCCTTCGCGCCAAGGGCGAGCGGCGCCAGCCCGGCGCGGGCCAGGGCCTCGGCGCCGGGCAACACGCTGCCGCCGACGAAGGCTTCGCCCTCACCGATCAGCACCAGGGCAAGATGCGCCAGCGGCGCCAGATCGCCTGAGGCGCCCACCGAACCCCGCGCCGGAATGGCCGGCAGAACATCGGCTTCGAGCAGCCGCAGCAGCGCCTCGATCACCTGCGGCCGCACGGCGGAGGCGCCGCGCGCCAGGGAGAGCGCCTTCAGCGCCAGCACCAGCCGCACCACCGGCACCGGCAGCAGCGGCCCGGTCCCCGCGGCATGGCTGCGTACCAGGTTGAGTTGGAGCTGCGCCAATTGCTCCGGCGGTATGCGCGTGGAGGCCAGCTTGCCGAAACCGGTATTCACGCCATAGAGCGCCTCGTCCCCCGCCATGCGCGCGGCCAGGGTGGCGACGGAAGCCTCCACCGGCTCCCGCCAGCCATCCGGCAGGCGGAGGGGCGCGCCCTCCATCACCGCCCGAAGCGCCTGCAGCCCGGCGCTGCCCGGGGTGGTCATCGGCCTAGCATGGGCAGGTCCAGCCCATGCTCCCGCGCGCAGTCGATGGCGAT
>CALGVL010000396.1 GCA_937930165.1 uncultured Acetobacteraceae bacterium | reverse complement strand
CTGGCCAGCTCGCTGATCGAGCCGGTCTGGTAGTAGACATCCACCACCTGCCAGGCGCCGCCGCTGTTCTGCATCCGGTAGCTGAGCGCCACGGGCGTGTCGTTGGGCCGGTTCAGCTGCGTCCGCACCAGCTGACCGCCGTTCTGCAGGGGCGTCACGCCCAGCGTCTGGAAGCTCTCGCCGCCATAGCCGTCGAAGCGGTTGGCATAGGTGGCGATCACCCAGTCGGAGAAGGCCTGCACCAGCGCCTGCTGCTGCGCCGGGGGGATGTTGTTCCAGGACGGGCCGACCGCGATCCGGGTCATGGCCGGCAGGTTGAACGTCGCCTCCATCACCGGCCGCAGCCGCTGGTCCCGCCCCTGGACGCCGAGCGTGCGGGCATTGCGCATCACCTCCAGCAGGACGGCGTGGAAGCGCTCGATCGCCGCCTCCGGTCCGTCGCCCTGGGCATGGGCGGCGCCGGGCAGCAAGGGCAGGGCGACGAGGGTGGCGAGCAGGGTGCGGCGGCTGGCTTTCGTCATGGTGCCCCCCTTAACACGCGGCCGGGCCGAAGGGCGACAGGACGGCCCGGTCAAGCCGGCTGGATTTGCCGGCCGGTTCCGGCCAAAACCGCGCGGCGGACCAATCCTTGGGGAGAATCCATGGCCGAGCGCGTGATGCTGACCGGCGGAACCGGCTTCCTGGGCTCCGCCATCGCGCGCGCCCTGGCCGGGGCGGGGCACGAGATCCGCGCCCTGGTCCGCCCCTCTACCCCGCGCGACGCGCTGGCGGGCCTGCCGGTAGCCTGCATCCCTGGCGACCTGACCGACCCCACTTCCGTCGCCGAGGCGGTGCGGGGCTGCGGTGCGGTCATCCATTGCGCCGCCGACTACCGCATCTTTGTCCCCGACCCGGCCCGGATGGAGGCGGTCAATGTCCAGGGCACCGAGACGGTGATGCGTGCCGCCCTGGAAGCGGGCTGCCGCCGGGTGGTGCATGTCTCCTCCGTCGCCACCCTGAAGCCGCGCCCGGACGGCAGCCCGGCCACCGAGGCCGATGCCGCCACCCCGGACCAGGCCATCGGCCCCTACAAGCGCAGCAAGACCCTGGCCGAGCGGGCGGTGGAGCGGCTGGTCGCCGAGGCCGGGCTGCCGGCGGTGATCGTCAACCCCTCCACGCCCATCGGCCCGCGCGACCGCCGCCCCACCCCGACCGGGCGGATCATCCTGGAGGCGGTGCGCGGCAAGATGCCGGCCTATGTGGATACCGGCCTCAACCTGGTGCATGTGGACGATGTCGCCGCCGGCTGCGTCGCGGCGCTGAGCCGCGGCGCGGTGGGGGAGCGGCATATTCTCGGCGGCCAGGACGTGCCGCTGGGCGAGTTGCTCACCCATATCGCCGGCCTCTACGGCCGCCGCGCCCCGGTGCGGCTGCCGCGCGCGCCGCTCTGGCCGGCGGCGCTGGTGGCGGAGGGCTGGGCGCGGCTGACCGGCAAGGAGCCGATGCTGACCCTGGACGGGCTGCGCATGGCGGGACAGCACATGTATTTCTCTTCCGCGAAGGCGGAGCGCGTGCTGGGCCACAGGGCCCGGCCCTGGCAGGAGGGGGTGGCGGATGCCATCGCCTGGTTCCGCGAGGCAGGCTATCTGCCATGAGCCTTGCCATCGCCATTGCCGCCGCCCTGGCCTGGGCGGTGCTGTTGCTCGGCCGCGGCTTCTTCTGGCTGGCGCGGGACGATGACCGCGACGCCGCCACCCTGCCCGATCCGGCACGCTGGCCCTCGGTCACCGCCGTCGTGCCGGCACGGGACGAGGCGGAGACGATCGGCGAGACGGTCCGCAGCCTGCTGGCGCAGGACTATCCCGGCCGCTTCCGGCTGGTGGTGGTGGATGACCGCTCTACCGACGGCACCGGCGATGTGGCCCGCGCCGCGGCGGCGGGGGATCCGCGCCTGACGGTCGTCACCGGCCGCGCCCGGCCCTCGGGCTGGACTGGCAAGCTCTGGGCCCTGCAACAGGGGCTGGAGGAGGCACTGCGGGATGCACCCGACCACCTCCTCTTCACCGATGCCGATATCCGCCACAGCCCCGATTCGCTGCGCCGGCTGGTGCAGCGTGCGGAAGCGGAGGGCCGGGTTCTCGTCTCCCTCATGGCCCGGCTGCGCTGCCACAGCGCGGCAGAGCGCTGGCTGATCCCGGCCTTCATCTTCTTCTTCCAGATGCTCTACCCCTTCCGCTGGTCCAACGACCCGCGGGCCCGCACCGCCGCGGCGGCCGGCGGCTGCGTGCTGCTGGACCGCGCCGCCTTCCAGCGCGCCGGCGGCCTTGCCCCGATCCGCGGCGCCATCATCGATGATTGCGCCCTGGCACGCCGGATGAAGACGCAGGGAGCCACCTGGATCGGGCTGACCGAAAGGGTGGAATCGCTGCGCCCCTATGAAGGGATCGGCGCCATCCGCCGCATGGTGGCGCGCACCGCCTATGCCCAGCTCGGCTACCAGGTGGCGGCGCTGGTCGGGATGATCGCCGCCCTGGCCCTGGTCTTCCTGGCGCCGCCGCTGCTGGCCCTGTTCGGCCAGGGCGCGGCGCAGGCCCTGGGCGCGGCGGCCTGGGCGGCCATGGCCCTCGCCTATGCACCCACGCTGTTGCGCTTCGGCCTCTCCCCCCTGCGCGGCCTGGCCATGCCGGGGATCGCGGCGGCCTACATGGTGTTCACCCTGGATTCAGCCCTCGCCGAATGGCGTGGCCGCGGCGGCATGTGGAAGGGCGAGGCCGGCCCCCGAGCCGATTCGAAGTCGAATCGGGTCACAGTCGCGGACTAAACTGTCACTGCGACGCAACACCGGCCTTCGCAAAGGTGTTTGCAGGCCGTATTCGATCCATTTCGAACCTCTGTCCTACCAGCCTCCCGGTGGGCAGGGCCGTAAGGGGTATTTGCCTTGTCGACGATGCAGGATCTCGCCATGGCGACCTTGCGACCGGATCAGGTGCTCGCAGGCTCGCCTGTCCTGAAGGAATCACTGGAACTGGACGCCGCCATCGACCGCGCTGCGGAGCATCTGCTGGCGCGCCAGCGCCCCGACGGTCATTGGGTCTTCGAGTTGGAGGCCGACGCCACCATCCCGGCCGAATACATCATGCTGAAGCGCTTCTTCGGCCTGCGGGAGCCGGAGCGGGAAGCGCGGATCGGACGCTACCTCCGCCGCCTGCAGGAGGAGGAGGCGAATGCCGGCGGCGGCTGGCCGCTCTTCCATGGCGGGCCGCTCGACATCTCCTGCAGCGTGAAGGCCTATTTCGCCCTGCGGCTGATCGGCGACGCCGCCGACGCCCCGCACATGGTCCGGGCGCGCCAGGCCATCCTGGCCGCGGGCGGGGCCGAGCGGAGCAATGTCTTCACCCGCGGCATCCTCGCCCTGTTCGGGGAGGTGCCCTGGCGCGCCGTGCCGGTGATGCCGCCGGAGCTGATCCTGCTGCCGCGCTGGTTCCCCTTCCACCTCTCCAAGATCAGCTACTGGGCGCGCACCGTGGTGGTGCCGCTGACCGTGGTGATGGCCCGCCGGCCGCGCCCGCTGGTGCCCACCGGCGTCTCCATCGCAGAGCTGTTCAACACCCCGCCCGAGAAGGTGCGGCGCTGGCCCGGCGGCGCCCATGCGCAGGAGCCCTGGGCCACGCTCTTCGGCGCGCTGGACCGGGTGCTGCACCGCACCCAGCACCTGTTCCCGAAATCCATCCGCGCCCGCGCCGAGGCGGCGGCCGAGCGCTTCGTCACCGAGCGGCTGAACGGCGAGGATGGGCTGGGCGCCATCTACCCGGCCATGGCCAACGCCATCTGGATGTATCACTGCCTGGGCATCCCACAGGACGACCCGCGCGTGGTCACGGCCTGGAGCTCGGTGGAGAAGCTGGTCTTCGACCGCGAGGACGAGACCTATGTCCAGCCCTGCCTCTCCCCGGTCTGGGACACGGCGCTGGCCAGCCATGCGCTGATGGAGGCCGGCGGCAAGAAGGCCGAGGGCGCGGTCCGCCGCGGCCTCGACTGGCTGCTGCCGCGGCAGGTGACGGATGTCGTCGGCGACTGGGCGGACTCGCGCCCCGGTGTGCCGCCCG
>CALGVL010000395.1 GCA_937930165.1 uncultured Acetobacteraceae bacterium | reverse complement strand
CCACCTGCCCCGAGTCCAGCGCCGCCAGCAGGTCCGGCTGCACCACATGGCCGCCGCGGGCGGCGTTCAGCAGGAAGGCGCCGCGCGGCAGCAGGGCGAGGGTGCGGGCATTGATGATCCCTCGCGTCTCGGGTGTCAGCGGCAGCAGGCAGACCAGGATGTCGGTGCGGGGGAGCATCTTCTCCAGCCCCTCCGCGCCATGGAAGCACTCTACCCCCTCGAAGCTCTTCGGCCGGCGGGACCAGCCCATGACCGGGAAGCCGAGGGCGATGAGTGCCCGCGCCGCGGCGCCGCCCAGCTCGCCGAGGCCGAGGATGCCGATGCGCCGCGCCGCCGTGTCGGGGGCGGGCAGCTCCTCCCAGACCCGCGCGGCCTGGAGGGCGCGGTATTCGGGATCCTGGCGGTGGAAGCGCAGCACGTTCAGCAGGACCCATTCGGTCATGCCCTGGGTCAGCCTCACATCCACCAGCCGCGCCACCGGGATGCCGGGCGGCGGCCCCGGCGGACGCAGCAGATGGTCCACCCCGGCGCCCATGGAGACGATCAGCTTCAGATTCGGATAGCGGCGCAGCTCCGCCATGTCATGCGAGGTCCAGACGACCGCGGCCTCGATGTCCCGCGGCTCGCCGGCATCCGGGAACATGCGGATCTCCAGCCCCGGATCGAGGGCGAGCAGCGCATCGCGCCAGTCCGCCATGGCGGCGGGCTTGGTGGAAAGCAGGACGGCCATCATTCCTCCAGGAGGACCTGCCCTTGCGGCAGCGTCTCGGCATCATCGGGGATTGCGCGCACCCAGGCGCGCCAGTCGTCGCGGCGGGTGGCGGCGCGCTCCTCCCCATCCGGCAGTTTCGCATAGAGGCTGAGCACGCCGCGGGACCACCAGAAGTCGAAATTCTCCTCCGAGGCAAGCACCAGGGCGGAGGTCCGGTCGAAGACGCCGTCCTTCACCTTCGGCATGATCCTCGTCAGCCACCACCAGCAGCCCACCAGCAGGATCGCGAAGCCAAGCCAGTAATTCACCAGCGCCGTCCCCGCGAAGGAGGCGACGAGGATCGTGCCCGCCGGCAGCACATTCTCCTTGGTGCGGTAGACCGGGCTGCCCGGGCTGTTCATCTTGCGGATGTCGACGCCGAGCTTCACCCGCCCGGCGTCCAGCAGCTCCCGCAGCCGCTCCAATTCCGTCACGCCCGCCTCGCTCCCACCCACGGCCTCGTGCCGCGGCATCGCTGTCGTCCCGCTGCTCACGGGACGGTTTCCGCCTCATCGGCCGCGCGCAGGTCGAAGGCGGCGGCCATCAGGGCGCGGGTATAGGGCTGTTGCGGCGCCGCCGTCAGCCTCTCCGCCTCGCCTTCCTCCACCACCTGGCCGTCCTTCATCACGATGATGCGGTGCGCGAGCGCGCGGACCACCCGCAGGTCGTGGCTGATGAAGAGATAGGCCAGGCGGTGCCGCGCCTGCAGCTCCCGCAGCAATTCCACCACCTGCGCCTGGACCGAGACGTCGAGCGCGCTGGTCGGCTCGTCCAGCACCACCAGGCGCGGCTTCAGCACCAGGGCGCGGGCGATGGCGATGCGCTGGCGCTGGCCGCCGCTGAACTCATGCGGGTAGCGATCCGCCATGGCGGGGTCGAGGCCCACCTCCTCCAGCGCCCGGGCCACGGCGCGGGCGCGGCCGGCGCGGTCCAGGCCGGGCTCATGCACCTCCAGCCCCTCGCCGATGATCTCCCCGGCGCTCATACGCGGGGAGAGCGAACCATAGGGATCCTGGAAGACGATTTGCATGCGCCGGCGCAGCGGCCGCAGGGCGCGGCGGCTGAGGGGCTGGATGTCGCGCCCCTCGAAGCGGATGGCGCCCTGGCTGGCTTCCAGCCGCAGCAGGGCGAGGCCGAGCGTGGTCTTGCCGCTGCCGCTCTCCCCCACCAGGCCGAGGGTCTCGCCCTCCCGGACCCTGAGGCTGACGCCGTCCACCGCCTTCACATGCCCAACGGTCCGGCGCAGCACGCCGCGGCGGATCGGGAAATGGACCTTCACCGCGTCGCCCTCCACCACCACCGGCGCGTCCTGCGGCACCGGGGCGGGGCGGCCGCGCGGCTCGGCGGCCAGCAGCATGCGGGTATAGGGGTGGCGCGGGGCAGCGAAGATCTCCGCGACCCGGCCCTGCTCCACCGCCTCGCCATCCTTCATCACCACCACGCGGTCGGCATGGCGGCGAACGATGGAGAGGTCATGCGTGATGAGCAGCATCGCCATGGAGAGGCGCCGCTTCAGATCCGCCAGCAATTCCAGGATCTGCGCCTGGATGGTGACGTCCAGCGCGGTGGTCGGCTCGTCGGCGATCAGCAGCCTGGGGTCGTTCGCCAGCGCCATGGCGATCATCACGCGCTGCCGCTGTCCGCCGGACAATTGGTGCGGGAAGGCAGAGAGCCGCGACTCCGCATTGCGGATCCCGGCCTGCTGCAGCAGGTCGATGATGCGGGCGCGCAGCGCGGCGCCGGCAAGCGGACTGTGCAGCGTAATCGCCTCCCCCACCTGCCGCTCGATCGTGTGCAGCGGGTTGAGGGAGGTCATCGGCTCCTGGAACACCATGCCGGCCACGCCGCCGCGCAGTCGCTGCAAGGTGCGGTCATCGGCTGGCAGCACATCCACGCCGTCCAGCAGGATGCGGCCTTCCGGATTGGCGCCGGCCGCGGGCAGCAGGCGCAGGGTGGAAAGGGCGGTGACGGACTTGCCGCTGCCGCTCTCCCCTACCAGCGCCACCG
>CALGVL010000394.1 GCA_937930165.1 uncultured Acetobacteraceae bacterium | reverse complement strand
GCGGCACCGATCCCATCGCGGAACGGCGGATGCTGGCCCGCGGCGCGCATATCGTCGCCGGCACGCCGGGGCGGCTGCGCGACCATCTGGAGCGCGGCAACCTGCAGCCGCACGCCCTGCGCGTCGTGGTGCTGGACGAGGCGGACGAGATGCTCGACCTCGGCTTCCGCGAGGAGCTGGAGGCGATCCTGGAAACCACGCCGCCGGAGCGGCGCACCCTGCTCTTCTCCGCGACGGTGCCGCGCGAGATCCTGGGGCTGACGAAGCGCTACCAGCGCGACGCGCTGCGCATCGCCGCCACCGAGGAAGGCGCGCAGCACGCCGATATCGAGTACCGCGCCCTGCTGGTCGCGCCGCATGAGACCGAGGCGGCGGTGGTGAACGCGCTGCGCTTCTTCGATGCGCGAAGCGCCATGGTCTTCTGCAAGACCCGCGCCTCCGTGGCCCGGCTGCACGGCAATCTGGTGGAGCGCGGCTTCACCGCCGTCGCCCTCTCCGGCGAGCTGACCCAGGCGGAACGGAACCGTGCCCTGCAAGGGCTGCGCGACGGCCGCGCCCGGGTCTGCGTGGCAACGGACGTTGCGGCGCGCGGCATTGACCTGCCAGATCTCGGCCTTGTGATCCATGCGGAGCTGCCGAACGATCCGGAGACATTGCTGCACCGGAGCGGCCGCACCGGGCGCGCCGGCCGCAAGGGCGTCAGCGCCCTGGTGGTGCCGGTGAACCGGCGCCGGGCGGCGGAGCGGCTGCTGCAGGCGGCACGGGTGAAGGCGACTTGGTCGCCGGCGCCTTCGGCCGAGGCGATCCGCGCCAGGGACAACGAGCGCATCGCCGCACAGGCGCTGGAGATAACGGCGGAGGAAGCGGAGGAAGCGGATCTCGCCCTGGCCCGCACCCTGCTGGCCGAGCGCCCCGCCGAGGCGGTGGCCGCGGCGCTGCTGCGTCTGCTGCACGCGCCCCTGCCGGCGCCGGAGGAACTGGCGGAGGTCAGCGACAGGCCGCCCGCAGCGTTCCGCCCGCCGCGTGAGACCGGCGGCGAGGGGGCCTGGTTCCGGATGAATCTCGGCCGCAACGGCAATGCCGATCCGCGATGGATCCTTCCCTTCCTCTGCCGGCGGGGCCATGTCACACGGCAGGAGATCGGCCGCATCCGCGTGCTGGAGCGGGAGACCCGCTTCGAGGTGGCACCCTACGCGGCCGGACGCTTCGCCGCCGCCGCCCGGCGCCCGTCCGAGGAGGACATGCATATCCGCATCGAGCCAGCGGAGCCGCCGCGCTTCAACCGCGCCCCGGCACCGCCGCGCGCCCGCCACGCCCCGATGCGGGGCGCGCGGCGGGCATGATGCGGCCCGCCGCCAGGACCCGGCCCCCGGTCCTGCGACGGCAGGCGATCATTCGGGGGCAGGACGACAGGAAGGGCCGGACTGCGAACCGGCCGGCCCGGCGTACACAGGGAAAGACAGCGCAGTGCATTTGACCGAGGAACAGGTCCAGGCCGCCCAGGCATGCGGCATCGAATTCCGCCCGGCGACGGAGGAGCAGGTCGGCCGGCTGACCATGCAGCGCCGGATCTTCGTGCTGCCGGATGGCAGGCCGCATGTCGGCTCCCGCAACGGCACGGTCTGGGAGACGCATGGCATGGTCGCGCGACTGATCGAGGGCGCGACGGCGGGCCAGCCCATCGCCATGACCGAAACCCTGCAGGAAGCCGCCGCCGCCGATGTGGAGGCCGCGGTGGAAATGGCGGCGGAGAAGAGCGCCGGCCGCGGCGCCCAGGTGATGAAGAAGCGCAGCACCGGCCGCCCGCGCGGCGCCTGGACCGGCGCCCGGCGGCGCACGAGCTAGCGGCGGCCTGGCGCGGTGAGTTCCGCCAGGGTCACCGGGCGAAACTCCCGCGCATCCACGCCGACATCGAACTGGCGCGGCAGGGGCTTCAGCCTGCCATGGCTGTGACCATGCAGGTTGAGCCAGCCGCGCGTGCTGTTCCGCCAGCTGCGGAAGGCGTAGTGGCAGAGCACGAGGCCCGTGCCGTCCAGCATCAGCTCTGCATAGGGCTGCACGCTGCTCCAGCCGCGGAGGGCGGTGGTTGCCGGGCCATCATTGTTGCCGGTGACGAGGTGCTTGCGCCCGTGCAGCCGGGCCAGAAGCGCCTCCATCTCCGCCGCACTGCGGCGGAGGGCGAAATCGCCGAGATGCCAGACCTGGTCCTCGGGGCCGACCCTGGCGTTCCAGCGCTCCAGCATCGCCGCATCCATCTCCGCAACCGAGGCGAAGGGGCGGCGGTAGAGTGCCAGGGCGCCGGCATGGCCGAAATGCGTGTCGCTGGTGAAGAATACCGTCATCCGATGCTTCCAGAGTCAGGACGATCCATGCCGATCCGTTTCGCCGACATCGCCCCCGAGACACAGACGCGCGAGAGCCTGGCCGCCGGCTATGGCCGGATCAATGCCCTGCTCGACCGTGGCGATGCCGCGTCCCGGGCCGGGGCGCTGGCCGAGTGGGATCGGCTGCGGCGGGAATACGACAGTTGGAGCGCGCTGGTGCATCTGCGCTTTGCCCAGGACACCACCGATACCGAGGCGAAGGCGGCGCGCGAATATGCCGATGCGCTGGCACCGGTGGCGACGGAGCATGAGACCACGCTGAAGCGCCGGCTGCTGGCCGAGTCCGACCGAGCCGGGCTGGAGGCGCTGGCTGGCCGCCACGCGCTGCGCCTGTGGGAGACGGACATCACCACCTTCGATCCCGCCATCGCCGCGGATCTGGAGGAGGAGGCGAAGCTCGACGCCCGCTACACCGAATTGCTGGCCTCGGCGCGCTTCAGGATCGGCGGGCAGGAGGTGAATCTCTCCGGCCTCGTGCCCTATGCCGAAGACCCGGACCGCGCCACCCGTCACCAGGCCGAGGCGCTGCGCTGGGACTTCTTCGCGCAGCATGGCGGGGAACTGGACGGGATCTATGACGCGCTGGTGAAGCTGCGGCATGGCATGGCACGCAAGCTGGGTTATGCGGACTACACCTCGCTCGGCTATCGGCGGCTGCGGCGGGTGGATTACGGCCCGGCGGAGGTGGCGCGCTACCGCGACCAGGTGGCGGAGCATGTCGTCCCGCTGGTCGCGCGCCTGCTGGAAGCGCGGCGGCGGGAGAATGGCTGGGACAAGCTGCGCTTCTGGGACGAGGCGTTGGTGGACCCCGCCGGCAATCCGAAGCCGATCGGCGGGCATGATGTGCTGGTGGCCCAGGCGCGGGAGATGTTCGACCGGATGGACCCGCGCCTCGGCGGCTTCTACCGGATGATGGAGGAAGGCGGCTTCCTCGACCTGAAGAACCGGCCGGGCAAGGCGGGGGGCGGCTTCTGCACCTCCTTCCCGGCGCAGGGCGTGCCCTTCATCTTCGCCAATTTCAACGGCACGCATAACGATATCGGCGTCTTCACGCATGAGATGGGCCACGCCTTCCAGAACTGGGAAAGCCGCAACCAGCCGGTCATCGACTATCTCTGGCCGACCATGGAGGCAGCGGAGATCCACTCCATGGGGCTGGAATTCCTGACCCATCCGCATATGGCGCTGCTGGTCGGCGAGGATGCGGCGGACCGCTTCCGCCGGATGCACCTGATCACCTCGCTTGCCTTCCTGCCCTATGGCGTCTGCGTGGACCACTTCCAGCATGAGGTCTACGCCAATCCGGAGGCGACGCCGGCGGAGCGCCATGCCATCTGGCAGCGGCTGGAGCAGCGCTACATGCCCTGGACCGACTACGGCGACCTGGCCTATCCGGCCAAGGGCGGGCGCTGGCAGGCGAAGCACCACATCTACACCTCGCCGCTCTACTATATTGACTACACCCTGGCGATGTGCTGCGCGATGCAGTTCTGGGTCCGCTCGCGCCGCGACGCGCGGGCGGCGCTGGCCGATTATGTCGCGCTCTGCGGCCGCGGCGGCTCGATGCCCTTCCAGGAATTGGTCGCCTCGGCCGGCCTCGTCTCCCCCTTCGCGCCCGGCGCGCTGGCGGAGGTGGTGCGGGAGGCGGAGGCAGTGCTGGAAGCCTGAGCCGGGCGGGTCATTCCCGCCCGAGTACCTCCTTGTTGTGCTCGCCGAGCCGTGGCGCGGGGCGGCGCGACTTCGGGCGCTTGCGATCGAAGGAAATGGGCAGGCCCACCACGCGCACGCCGCTTTCGGGCAGGGTCTGCACGATGTCCACGGCGGTGAATTGCTCCGTCGCCGCCAGTTCGCCGATATCGTTCACCGGGCTGCAGGGCACGCCCGCCGCCTCCAGGGCCGCGAGCCAGTGCGCGCGGGTGTTGCCGCGCAGCACGGCGGCGATCAGCGGGATCAGCTCCGCCTTGTTGCGCACGCGCTGCGCCCCCTTGGCGAAGCGCGGGTCCTCCGCCCATTCCGGGTGCCCCAGCACCTTCGCGCAGCGGGCCCAGAGCCGGTCATTGCCAGCCGCGAGGCAGAGCGGCCGGTCGGCCGTCTCGAAGACCTGGTAGGGCACGATGACGGCGCCACCGGTGCCGTGGCGCTGCGGTACCTCGCCGGTGGCGAGGTAGTTGTTCACCTGCCCCTCCACCCAATGCACCGCCGTCTCGAACAGCGAGGTGTCCACAATGCAGCCCTTGCCCGTCCGGTCGCGGCGCCGCAGTGCCGCCAGCGCGCCGATGACGCAGAACATGCCGGTTGCCTTGTCGTTGATCGAGGCGCCGCAGAAGGTGGGCGGGTCCTCCGGCCGGCCGGTCACGCTCATCATGCCGCCATAGGCTTGCAGCAACGGATCGAAGCCAGGCTTCAGCCGCATCGGTCCCTGATAGCCGAAGGCCCAGATGGAGCAGTAGATCAGCCGCGGATGGCGTTCCAGCATCTGCTCCGGCCCGATGCCAAGCTCCTCCACCACGCCGGGGCGGAGGTTCTGGATCAGGATGTCCGCATCCTTCACCAGCCGGTGCAGGATCTCGATATCCGTGGGCGATTTCAGGTCGAGCGTGACCGAGCGTTTGTTGCGGTTCTGGCCGTGAAAATAGAGCGAGGTGGTGCCATCCGGGCCGAAGGGCGGGCCCCAGCCGCGGGCATCGTCGCCGCCATCCGGCTTCTCCACCTTGATCACCTCGGCGCCCATATCGGCCATGATGGCACCGGCCAGCGGCCCGGCCAGGGCCTGCCCGACCTCGATCACGCGGAGCCCTTCCAGCGGCAGTGTCATGCGCATTCCCTCTGTCCGCATTTCCGGCAGCAGAATAGAGGCGCGGCGCAGCGACTGGCCAGATGCGGGGATTGGCAGGGCGCGGCGGCGGCCTATCCTGTGCGAAGGAACGTCCAGGGAAACGACAAATGAGCCACAGCGCCGCCAGCCAGGTGCACTACATCCCGGTCCGGGAGGACTGGCTCGCCCGCCACAGCGAGCCGGCGCTGGACCTGGACCTGCCGATCATCGACCCGCACCATCATCTCTGGGACCGGCCGGGCTGGCGCTATCTCCTGCCGGAATTGCTGGCCGATATGGGCCAGGGCCACAATATCGTCGCGACCATCTTCGTGCAGTGCCGTGCCATGCACCGGGCCGAGGGACCGGAGGAATTCCGGCCGGTCGGCGAAACGGAATTCGTCAACGGCATCGCGGCGATGAGCGCCAGCGGCATCTACGGCCCAACGAAAATCGCGGCCGGCATCGTCGGCCATGCGAACCTGATGCTCGGCGCCCGCGTGCGCGAGGTGCTGGAGGCGCATATCCGGGCTGGCGGCGGCCGCTTCCGCGGCATCCGGCACATCTCCGCCTGGGATCCCGATCCGGTCCTGATGAACCCGGCCTATCAGCCGCCGCGCGACATGCTGCACCGCCCGGAATTCCGCGAAGGCTTCGCGCAGCTCGCGCCCCTGGGCCTGTCCTTCGATGCCTGGCTCTACCACCCGCAGATCCCGGACCTGACCGCACTGGCCCGCGCCTTCCCGGAGACGCAGATCGTGCTTGATCATGTCGGCGGACCGCTCGGCATCCGCGACTACGCCGGAAGGCGGGACGAGGTCTTTGCCGACTGGCGCGCCGCCATGGCGGAGCTGGCCACCTGCCCGAATGTCAGTGTGAAGCTCGGCGGCCTCGGCATGCGCATCAACGGCATGGGCTTCGAGGAGGCGGCGGATCCGCCCTCCTCCGACACCCTCGCCGCCGCCTGGAAGCCCTGGATCGACACCACCATCGGCCTGTTCGGCGCGAACCGCTGCATGTTCGAGAGCAACTTCCCGGTGGACAAGGGCAGCTACGGCTACGGCGTGTTCTGGAACGCCTGCAAGAAGCTCGCCGCCGGGGCCAGCGCGGCGGAGAGATCGGCACTGTTCAGCGGCACCGCGGCGCGCGTCTACCGGCTGGAGAGCGCGATCTGATGCCTCGCCGCCTGGAAGCGCAGGTTCTGGTGGTGGGTGCCGGCCCGGTCGGGCTGACCCTTGCCATGGACCTCGCCTGGCGCGGCATCCGGGTGCTGGTGGCGGAACTCCGCCACCGCGGCGAGGCGCCGAGCGTCAAGTGCAACCACGTCTCGGCGCGCAGCATGGAGATCTTCCGCCGCCTCGGCGTCGCGGGGGCGCTGCGCAATGCCGGCCTGCCGCCGGACTATCCCAACGACATCGCCTATCGCATCACCGCGACGGGCGAGGAATTGGCGCGCATCCCGATCCCCTGCCGCCGCGACCGCTTCGCCGCCACAGGCGGGCCCGATACCTGGTGGCCGACCCCGGAGCCGCCGCACCGGATCAACCAGCTCTATCTGGAGCCGATCCTCTTCGCCCATGCCGAGGCGATGCCCGGCATCACCATCCTGAACCGCACGCGCGTCCTTGACTTCACGCAGGACGACCACGGCGTGATCGCCCGCGCCGAGCCGCTCGATGGCGGCGAACCACTGGAGATCGCCTGCGACTATCTGGTGGGCTGCGATGGCGGCCCCTCCGCCATCCGCAAGCGGATCGGCGCGCGCTTCCAGGGTGATGCGGTGGTCAGCCGCGTGCAGTCCACCTTCATCCGCGCGCCCTCGCTGCTGGGGATGTTCAAGGCGAAGCCCGCCTGGGGCACCTTCAGCCTGAACCCCCGCCGCGCCGGCAACATGTACGCCATAGACGGGCGGGAGTTGTGGCTGGTGCACAACTATCTCCGCCCGGAGGAGGCGGATTTCGAGAGCGTGGACCGCGATGCCTGCCTGCGCGCCATCCTAGGCGTCGGGCCGGAATTCGAATACGAGATCATCAGCAAGGAAGACTGGTACGGCCGCCGCCTGGTCGCCGACCGCTTCCGCGACCGCCGCGCCTTCATCTGCGGCGATGCGGCGCATATCTGGGTGCCGATGGCGGGCTATGGCATGAACGCCGGCATCGCCGTTGCGGAGAACCTCTCCTGGCTGCTGGCCGCCACCCTGCAGGGCTGGGCGCCCCCCGCCATCCTGGACGCGCATGAGGCCGAGCGGCTGCCGATCACCGAGCAGGTCTCGCGCTACGCCATGAACCATGAACTCGCCCTGGCCGCGCAGCGTCGCGCCGTGCCGGCGGGGATCGAGGCGCCAGGGCCGGAGGGCGCGGCCCTGCGCGCCCGGGTCGGCCGCGCCGCCTACGACCTGAACGTGAACCAGTATTGCTGCGGCGGGCTGAATTTCGGCTATTTCTACGATGCCTCGCCGATCATCGCCTATGACGGTGAGGCGGCGCCACCCTATTCCATGTATGACTTCACGCCCTCCACCGTGCCGGGCTGCCGCCTGCCGCATCTCTGGCTGAAGGACAGGCGGCCGCTCTATGACGCGCTGGGTCCCTGGTTCACGCTGATCCGCCGCGACCCGCGCCTGGACGCCGCGCCGCTGCTGGCGGCGGCGCGGCGGCGCGGCCTGCGCCTGGCGCTGCTCGACCTGGCAGAGGACGAGGGCCCCGCCCTCTACCCGCAGGCGCTGGTCCTGGCACGGCCGGACCAGCATGTGGCCTGGCGCGGCGATGCCCTGCCGGCCGACCCGCTGGCGCTGGTGGACCTGATCCGCGGTCAGCGCCCGGGCAGCGGCTTCAGCGGCGGCTCCACGCCCGGCGGCAGCGGCACCTGCGCCACGTTCAGCGTCATGGCCACGGCGACGTAGTAGCCGCTGACCGCGATCAGGTCG
>CALGVL010000393.1 GCA_937930165.1 uncultured Acetobacteraceae bacterium | reverse complement strand
ACTTCGCCTTCTGCTCGGGCGTCGCCTCCTTCTGGTACTTCGCCTGCCACTCCTTGTAGGGCATGCCGTAGATGATCTCCCGCGCATCGGGGTCGGAGAGCGGGATGCCCTTCTCCTCCGCTGCGGCGCGATACCACTTGGAGAGGCAGTTGCGGCAGAAGCCGGCCAGGTTCATCAGGTCGATGTTCTGCACGTCGGTCCGCTCGCGCAGATGCTCGACCAGGCGGCGGAAGGCGGCGGCCTCCAGCTCGGTGCGGGTCTTGTCGTCGATCTCCGGTGCGGCCATGGCGGTCTCTCCCTGGATGGACATCCTCCCCTAGATGGCCCATCCCGTCCGCCTTCGCCATACTGGACGGCGAGCGGAGGAGGGGACGCCGGATGGAGTGGACCGATGCTCGGGCGCGGGCGGCGCTCAGGCGCCTGTTCGATGCGGCGGTCAGGGCCGCGGATCCGCGGACGGTGCTGGCGCGGCACCTGCCGGAGCCTCCCGGGCCGGGCGGACGGGTCATCGTGGTCGGTGCCGGAAAATCGGCCGCGGTCATGGCTGCGGCGGTCGAGGCCGCCTGGCCGGAGGCGCCGCTCTCCGGCCTGGTCGTCACCCGCTATGGCCATGCCGTGCCGACGCGGCGGATCGAGGTGGTGGAGGCATCCCATCCCGTCCCCGACGCGGCCGGGGAGGCGGCGGCGCGGCGCATCCTCTCCCTGGTCCAGGGGCTGACGCCGCGGGACTTGGTGCTGGTGTTGATCTCCGGCGGGGGCTCGGCGCTGCTGGCCCTGCCGGCACCGGGGCTGACGCTGGAGGACAAGCAGGCCGTGAACCGGGCGTTGCTCGCCTCCGGTGCCACCATCCATGAAATGAACTGCCTGCGGCGACACCTTTCGGCCATCAAGGGCGGGCGGCTGGCGGCGGCCGCGCATCCGGCACGGATAGTGACGCTGGCGATCTCCGACGTGCCGGGGGACGATCCCGCCGTCATTGCCTCCGGCCCCACCGTTCCGGACCCGTCCACTTTCGCGGATGCGGCGGCGCTGGTGGCGCATTATGGCATCACCCTGCCGCCCGCCGTCGCCGCCCATCTCGCCGCCGCCGCGGAGGAGACGCCGAAGCCCGGCGACCCGCGCCTTGCCCATGCCGAATACCACATGATCGCCACGCCAATGATGGCGCTGGAGGCCATGGCGGTGGAGGCGCGGGAGATGGGCCTCACACCGCTGATCCTCGGCGATGCGCTGGAGGGAGAGGCGCGGGAACTCGGCACAGTCCTGGCCGGCATCGCCCGCAGCGTCCGCACACATGGCCGTCCCCTGCCCCGCCCTGCCCTGCTGCTCTCGGGTGGCGAGACTACAGTGACGATCCGCGCGCCGAAGCCGGGCCGCGGCGGGCGCAACACCGAATGCCTGCTCGGCCTGACCCTGGCTCTGGCCGGCGAGCCCGGCATCTGGGCCCTTGCCGCCGACACCGACGGCATTGACGGGACGGAGGACGCGGCCGGCGCCATCGCCGCGCCGGACAGCCTGGCCCGCGCCCGCGCTGCCGGGCTGGACCCGCGCGCCATGCTCGCAGCCCATGACAGCTACGGATTATTCAGCACCCTGGGCGACCTTGTCGTCACCGGCCCCACCCTGACCAATGTGAACGATGTCCGCGCTGTCCTGATCGGTTGACCGGGAGAGTCCGCAGAATGCCCACCCGCATCCCGCTCCGTCGCCGGCGGAGGACCAAGATCGTCGCGACCCTCGGCCCGGCCACCGCCTCGCCGGAGATGATCGAGCGGATCTATCGCGCCGGCGCCGATGTCTTCCGGCTCAATTTCAGCCATGGCAGCCATGCCGACCATGCCGAGCGCATCGGCATCATCCGCATGCTGGAGCAGAAGGTAGGACGCCCGATCGGAATCCTGGCCGATGTGCAGGGCCCGAAGCTGCGCGTCGGCCGCTTCCATGGCGGGCGGGTACAATTGCAAACCGGGCAGAGCTTCCGCCTCGACCTCAACCCGACGCCCGGCGATGTGCGCCGGGTGAACCTGCCGCATCCGGAGATCCTCCAGGCGGCGCAGATCGGCACCACCCTGCTGCTGGATGACGGTAAGCTGCGCCTGCGCGTCACCCGCAAGCGGGAGGATCATCTGGAGACGGAGGTGGTGGTCGGCGGCCCGCTCTCCGACCGCAAGGGCGTGAACGTGCCCGATGTGGTGCTGCCGATCCCGGCGCTGACGCAGAAGGACCGCGAGGACCTGGCCTTCGTCCTCGACCAGGGCATCGAGTATGTCGGCCTTTCCTTCGTGCAACGGCCGGAGGATGTGGCCGAGGCAAAGCAGCTCACGGCCGGCCGCGCCTGGATCATGGTGAAGATGGAGAAGCCCCAGGCGGTGGAGAACCTGGACGCCATCATGGCCTTGACCGACTGCGTCATGGTGGCGCGCGGCGACCTCGGCGTGGAACTGCCGCCGGAGGAGGTGCCGCTCATCCAGAAGCGCATCGTCCGCGCCGCCCGCGCCGCTGGCCGCCCGGTGGTGGTGGCGACGCAGATGCTGGAGAGCATGATCGGCGCTCCCTCCCCCACCCGCGCCGAGGCTTCGGATGTCGCCACCGCCGTCTTCGACGGCGCCGATGCGGTGATGCTCAGCGCCGAGACGGCGGCCGGCCAGTATCCCTATGAAGCCGTGAACATGATGGACCGCATCGTCGCCCGGGTGGAGCAGGATCCCGGCTGGCGCGCGCTGACCGACGCGGCGCGGCCGGAGCCGGAACGCAGCAGCGCCGGCGCCATCGCCGCCGCGGCGCGGCAGGTGGCGCACACCATCGGGGCGCAGGTCATCGCCACCTTCACCGCGACCGGCAGCACCACCCTGCGCGTGGCACGGGAGCGGCCGGACTGCCCGATCCTTGGCCTGACCAGCAGCGAGGAGACGGCCCGCCGCCTGGCCGTGGTCTGGGGCGTGCATTCCCTGGTCACGCAGGAACTGCACTCGATGAGCGACATGGTGGTGAAGGCGCAGCGCGCGGCGCGATCGGAAGGCTTTGCGGAACCGGGCCAGGAGGTGGTGGTCACGGCAGGGGTGCCCTTCGGCACGGCGGGCACCACCAATTCCCTGCGCGTTGCGACGGTAAGATAGGGCGGGGCGCGGCGGTCAGCCCCCCGCCTTCCCCGCCCGCTCCTTGGCCAACAGGGCGCGCTTGCGCGGTACACCCCAGCGATAGCCGGTCAGGTCGCCATTGCTGCCCACCACCCGGTGGCAGGGCACGGCGAGCGAGACATGGTTCTGCGCGCAGGCCCGGGCCACTGCCCGCACCGCGCGCGGGGCGCCGATCGCCTCGGCCATCTGGCCGTAGGTCCGGGTCTCGCCGAAGGGGATGGCCTGCAATGCTTCCCAGACCCGGCGCTGGAAGGCAGTACCGCGCAGGTCGAGCGGTAGGGAGAGGGCCGCCCTGGGCTCCTCCAGGAATTCCGCCACCTGGCGCACGATCCCCGCCAGGGCCTCCGGCGCGGGCTCGATCCGGGCCTTGGGGAAGCGCCGGCGCAGGTCGCCTTCCAGGGTGGAGAAATCCTCGGCGAAGCCGATGAAGCAGACGCCCCTCTCGGTGGCGCCGACCATCAGCGGGCCGAGCGCGCTCTCGGCCGTGGCGGTACGGATGACCTCGCCCTCTCCGCCGCGGCGGGCGGCACCTGGGGTCATGCCGAGGACCCGGCCGGGCGCCTCATAGACCCGGCTCTCGCTGCCATAGCCGGCCCCGGCCACGGCCTCCGCCACCCGCTCCCCGGCGGCAAGCGACTCCTGCAACCGGCGGGCGCGGACGGATTCGGCATAGGAGCGGGGCGTCACGCCCGTGAACTCCCGGAACAGCCGCAGGAAGTGGTGACGGGCATAGCCGGCCCGGTCGGCCAGGCTGGCAAGGGAGGGGATGGTCTCGCTCGCCTCGATCATCTCGCAGGCGGCGCGGATGGCGGCGGCATGGATGCCGGCGCGCTCGCCCTTCGGATCGCAGCGCTTGCAGGGGCGGAAGCCGTCCGCCTCCGCCGAGTTGATATCCGGGTAGAAGCGGACGTTCCGCCGCAGCGGCGGGCGCGAGGGGCAGCCGGGGCGGCAATACACCCCCTGCGTCGTCACCGCATAAAGGAAGGGACCGCAGGCTGGCGAGGGATCGCGAGCCAGCAGGGCGGCCCAGCGGGCCGCATCGAGGTCGGGGATGGGGCGCATGTTCGTCATGCAGCCAATTTGCGCCTCCTCTCCCGGTGCCAGCCATCCGCGCGTTGCGTTGGCGTGGACGGGTTCAGCGCGGCATTCTGATCGCCGCCGCGGTGGCCATCAGGATGACCGTTCCGGATGTCAGGGAAGCATCCGGCGAATGACAGGATGTCCATCTCCTTGTCATGTTGCGTCGCCTTCGGCCTCGCGGCGCAGTTCCCGCAGCCTCTCCGCCCCGCCCGGCATCTTCGGGTCGATCTCCAGCGCCGCCTCCAGGCTGCGCAGCGCGGCGGCGGGATCGCCACGCTCCTTCTGGAGGGCGGAGAGGGTCAACAGCGCCAGCCAGTGCCGCGGTTCCAGCCGCAGCACCTCCTGAAGGTCGCGCGCCGCGGCCTCGAAGTTGCCTGCCCTGGCATTGGCCTGGGCACGGAGATGCCAGGCTTCGGCAAGATCCGGCGCCAGGGTGACGGCGGCGTCGAAATCCTCCAGCGCCTCCTCCGGCAATTGCGCCTCCAAGTTCCGCATCCCGCGGCGGAGCAGCAGCGTCACCGCCGGGCTCGCCTCCTGCGCCCAGAGCATGCGGATGCGCGTCTCGACCAGGGCGGCGCTGGCCTCATCGGGAGCCGCCTTCAGCGCCTCGAAGGCGCGGTCCAGTTCGGCCTTCCGGGCCTCGGCGCCGCGCGGCGCGGGATGAGCGGGCGCCTGGGCCAGCGCGGCGGCGGAGAGCAGCAGGAGCGGCAGGGCGGCGAGGCGGAGCATGCAGTGAAGGTCGGGCGGCAGGCACGGCTTGGCAAGGGCGACGGCCTTGCCGTGCCGGCCTCAGCCGGGGACTGCCGGTGCCATCACCGGCCAAGCTGCAGCCCAGCGCGGCGGACGATGTCGCGGAATTTCGTCACCTCCGCCGCCAGGAAGGCGCGGGTGCTCTCGGGCGTGCTCTCCGTTGCCGGATCGACGCCGGCCTGGGCCATCCTGGCGGCAACATCCGGCTCCGCCAGGGTTGCACGGACGGCGCGGGCCAGAGAGTCGACGATCCCAGGCGGCAGGCCCTTGGGCGCGACCAGGATGTTCCAAGTGGTGATCTCGAACCCTTTCAGCCCGATCTCGTCCAGGGTCGGAATATCCGGGAAGAGCGGATGCCGCCGCAGCGAGCTGACCGCCAGGCCGCGCGAGAGCCCGTCCCGGATATGCGGCGCGGCGGAGGCCAGGACCTCCAGTGAATAATCCACCTCGCCCTTGGCCAAGGCCTCCATCACTGCGGAGCCGCCACGATAAGGCACATGCTCCGCCTTCAGCCCTCCGGCCATGATCTTCAGGTATTCGCCCGTCAGATGGCCTATGCCGCCAGCGCCGGAGGTGGCCCAGGTGCGGCGTCCCGGCTGGGCCTTCACCGCCGCCAGCAGCTCCTGCGCCGTCCGGAAGGGCGACTGCCCCGGCACGACCAGTACGATCGGCCCGCCGCCGACGATCGCTATTTGGGTGAAGTCCTCGACCGGGTCATAAGGCGTCTGCTGCGGCAGCGCCGCCGGATTGGTGCCGAGCGCCGAGGCGGAGGCCAGCAGCAGGGTGTAGCCGTCCGCTGGCCGGTGGCGGACCCATTCGCTGCCGACGCTGCCCCCTGCCCCGGCCCGGTTCTCGACGACGATGCGGCCATTCGGCCCCAGTTTCGGCCCCATCCGCTCCGCCAGGATGCGCGCGGCGATGTCAGTCGAGCCGCCGGCAAGGAAGGGCACCACCAGGGAGATCGGCCGCTCCGGATAGCCGCCGGATTGGGCCCAGGCGGGCATGGCGGCGCTCGCTGCGGCAAGGGTGAGCAGGGTGCGGCGGGACGGCGGCAATGGTCGGATCCTCCTCTCGGTGCACCGAAACTAAGGGACGGCGAAGGCGAAAGGAATTCGCCCCGGCCTGCCCGCCACATGGCACCCGAAGACGCTCCGTGCGTTCGCACCCTCGTTCCCCCTCCCGCGGCGACTGGAGACAACCATGCCGGCCGATCGCAAGCCCAATGCCTTCATCGCCACCGCCCTGGCAGCGACCGGCCTACTGCTGGCCTCGATCAGTCGGCGCCATGACGCGGCGGACCGCCATGCCCAGGTGGAGCATCGCGATCGCCGCGGCGCTACCTCACAGGAAGGGGGGCGCGGGCGTTCGGCGAATTCTCCCTCGGAAATCCCGCCCCGCGGCTGGTGGGACATCCTGAAGCGCACCGCCAGCCAGGTCTCAGAGGACCGGGTGATGACCGAGGCCGCCGGGGTCACCTTCTACACCCTGCTGGCACTGTTCCCGGCGCTGGCGGCGCTGATCTCGATCTATGGCCTCTTTGCCGACCCGGCGGATATCACCCGGCAGATCGAGTCCCTTTCCGGTGTCGTGCCCGGCGGCGGCACGCAGATCCTCGAGGAGGAAGCGAAACGCATCGCCAGCAACAGCAACAGCACGCTGGGCCTTAGCCTCGTCATTGGCCTCGCCATCTCGCTCTGGAGCGCGAACCAGGCCATGAAGGCGCTGGTGGATGCCCTCAACGTAGTCTACGATCAGCGCGAGGGCCGCAGCTTCTTCCGCTACCTGGCGGTGACCATGGCCTTCACCATCGGCGGCATCCTGTTCATCATCCTCGCCGTCGCGGCCGTGGTGGCCGTGCCCGTCATCCTCAACCTCATTGGCCTGGGCAGCGTCGCAACCGTCCTGCTGCGCTTTGCCCGCTGGCCCTTGCTGCTGGTAGCGGTCGCGCTCTTCCTTGCCGTCGTCTACCGCTATGGCCCGCACCGCCAGAATGCGAAATGGCGTTGGGTGACCTGGGGCAGCGCCTTCGCCTCGATCGCCTGGTTGATCGTCTCCCTCGCCTTTTCTTGGTATGTGGCAAGTTTCGGCAGCTACAATAAAACCTATGGCTCGCTCGGCGCCGTCATCGGCTTCATGACCTGGATCTGGCTGTCTGCCACTGTGATCCTGGTGGGCGCAGAGCTGGATGCGGAGATGGAGCACCAGACGGCGAAGGACACCACGGCCGGCGCATCAAAGCCTATGGGTCAGCGCGGCGCCAAGATGGCGGATACCGTCGCGTCCTGAGCGGTCTTCCGGGGGAGCCTTCCTGGCTTCGTTCGGCTTGAACGCTAAAGCCGATCCTATCCCCGGCGCCGCGAAGTCGCGGCCCGGAAGCACGCCTTGGCGGAGCATGGCTTCTTCTTTCGGATCCTGCGCAAGATAGAAGCCTGCCAGCTCTGCGCCGACATCGGCGCACGTGAAGCCAAGGGCGAGACCGCCCCAGGCCAGGCCACCAGGCGCAGTATGATGAACCTAGGCCCGCACCCGCGCCGCGAAGGCCGCAGTCACCGCAGCCGGCTCAGGCCCACCGGCCATCCAGTCCAGCAATTCGACGCTGTGGACCACCGGTATCCGGTCGCCAGCAAGCTGGGTCAGGCAGCCGATATTGCCGGCGGCGATCAGATCGGCGCCGGTGCGGCCCAGATTGTCCAGCTTTCTCTCCCGCAGGCGCGAGGCGATCTCCGGCTGGAGCAGGTTGTAGGTGCCGGCGCTGCCGCAGCAGAGATGCGCCTCCGCCGGCTCCTTCACGGCGAACCCAGCCTTCTGTAGCAGCGCCTTCGGCAGAGTGGTCAGCTTCTGCCCGTGCTGCAGGCTGCAGGCGGCGTGGTAGGCGACCGTCAGGCTGGGTTTCTCCCGGCTTGGCGCATAGCCGAATTGCGCCAGCACCTCGGAGATGTCCTTGGCGATAGCAGCAACCTTCTCCGCCCTTTCCTTCCAGGGGGAGGGTTCCTCCCGGAACATGAAGCCGTAATCCTTGACCGTGGTGCCGCAGCCGGAGGCGTTGATCACCACGGCATCCAACCCCTCCCCCTCCATCTCCCGCGCCCAGGCGGCGATGTTGGCCCGGGCCAGAGCCATGGCCGGGTCGTGGTGGCCCATATGGTGGGAGAGCGCGCCGCAGCAGCCCTGCTCCCGCGTGACGACCACCTCGATCCCCATGCGGGTCAGAAGCCGGATTGTCGCCTCGTTGATCGAGGGGGCGAGAACCTGCTGGGCGCAGCCGGTCAGCAGCGCCACCCGGCCGCGCCGCTCGCCCAGCGCCTTGTGGACCTGCGGGCGCTGCATCGGGCTCGGCGGCGGCAGGCGGTCCGGGGTGAGCGAAAGCATCGCCCGCAGCCGCTGCGCCGTCTGCGAGCCTCCGGGGATCAGGCCGGCCAACCGCCGGCCGAGCCGCCCGCCCCGCAGGGCCAGGCGGAACCGCTCCGGATAGGGCAGCACCATGCCCAGCATCCGGCGCAGCGCGCGCTCGGGCCAGGGGCGCTGATAGGTCTCCTCGATATAGCGGCGGGCATGGTCCACCAGATGCATGTAATGCACGCCGGAGGGGCAGGTGGTCATGCAGGACAGGCAGGAGAGGCAGCGGTCCACATGCTTGACCACATCGGCCGTCGCCGGCCGGCCGCTCTCCAGCATATCCTTGATCAGGTAGATGCGGCCGCGCGGGCTGTCCAACTCATCCCCCAGCAGCACGAAGGTCGGACAGGTCGCCGTACAGAAGCCGCAATGGACGCAGGTGCGGAGGATCTGGTTGCTCTCCCGCGTATCCGGGTCCTTCAATTGCTCGGGCGTGAAATTGGTCTGCATGGGTCCTCCGCCCGCGCGGGGCTTCTCTGCCGGATACTGGCGTCACATCGGATATAGGCCCGGAGGAACGCGGCGGGAACGCCGCGCCTCAGGGTTTCGGGGCCGGCTGCGCGCGGGCCTGGGCGACGCCTTCCTCCAGCACGGCCAGGACGGCCTGGGCGAGGCAGTCGTTCAGCCGGTCCGCCGTTGCGACCTTGGCATTGCGCGGGGCCCGTTCCAGATCCACCCGCTCCGTCTCCGCCCAGAATTGCATCAGCTCGTAGCGCCGGACCAACGGCACGTCATGCGCCGCCGCCACCAGCCGCAGCGCTTCCCGGTAGGGCTCGACATTGGCATTGGCCCGGAGGAAGCGGGAGAATTGCAAATCGATCAGCACCGCATCGGTCCTGGTGGCCTGCAGCCGCTCGAGGCCGGCATTCAGCGCGGCGACCATGTCGTCCACATCGAGGCTGCGCACCGCCTCGACCGTTCCGGCCTGCCACAGGGCGAGCTGGGTGGGGGCGCGGGCGGCCTCCCCGGTGATCAGCGCCGCGGTATCGGCTGCGGTCAGTCCTCGCGCCCCGTGCACCACCATGTCCACCTTCAGGCCGGGATGGCGGGCCTGGAGCATTGCCTTCAGGCGGGCGGGCCAGGGTGCATCGGGGCTGCTGGTGCCCGGACCGAGGACCGAGGCCGAGCCGGCTACGACGATGCGCAACGATCCCGAGGCGATCGCCCGCGCGGTGGCGGGCAGCGGGTCGGAGGCTTCCAGCATCTCCTCCGGCGCGCCACAGGCGACAGTGCCGCTCCACGCCGCAGCCGGGAGCAGCAGCGCGCCAAGCAGCAGCAGGGGCCGCAACGCCTTCATTCCGCAGCAGTCTTAGATGCGGGCGGGGGGGCGGGCAAGGCCGATGCGCCCGCCGCCTGGCTGCCCGGTATGCCGGCGGGGGCGGGCTCCCCTCGGTCCCTGAGCCGATACCAGGCCGCCATCGCCCCGATCGTCACCATTGCCGCCAGCCCCGCCAGATTGACCGCGGCCTGGACACCCCAGCCTTCCCAATACTCCAGCGCCAGCCGGCCAAGGAATGAGAGGAAGATGCCGGCACAGAAGACCGGCAGGCTGTGCTGCCCCATCAGCAGGAGCGGCGCGGCGGCATGGCCGCGCAGCCAGGCGGCATCGCGCGGGACCCAATGCCCGAGCAGATAGGCAATCGCCAGGATCGAGATCAGGCGAAGGGGGTGCTCCCCGCTCTTGTCCACGCCCGCCAGCACCGCGGCGACGGCTTCCGGCAGCGGGGCCAGCGCCTCCGGCCGGCGCCAGGCCAGCAGGATCGCCACGAAGGCCAGCAGCAGGAAGGCCAGGCAGAGGCCAGCGAGGGCGGGATGGAAGGGCACCGAAGGCGGGGCTGCCGGCGCCTCCCCCGGGCAACGCCTCGAATAGCCCAGGAGGCAGCCGATGAAGAACAGGAGTTGCCAAGCCAGCGGGTTGAAGAACCAGCCGGCGCCGGTCCAGGTCGTCAGGTTGAAGTCCAGCAGCCGCACCAGGACATAGACCGCAAATGAGAGGGCCAGCAGCAGGACCGGCCGGCGCAGCAGTGGCAGCGCCGGGGCCAGCATCAGCATCAGCACGATGTAGAGCGGCAGGATGTCCAGGAAGGCTGGCTGAAAGCGCAGCATCAGCGCCTGCAGGAGGGCCAGGTAGGGCTGCTCCCCGAAGGCGTCGAGATGCATCTCGTCCAGATAGGCGCTGCTGTCGAGGGCCGCGGCGGAATAGCCGACCTGTGCCGTCAACACCACGAACAGGAAGATATGCGCGATGTAGAGCGTGCCAGCCCGGCGGAGCAGCGTCGCCGCCCCGAAGCCCCAACCCTTGCGGTCCAGGGCAGCGCCGTAGGCAAGGCCGCCCGCATAGCCCGCCAGCAGCACGAAGGCCTCGGTGGCATCGCAGAGGGCAATGTTCTGCAGGGTGAAATTGCCCAGCCAGTTGCCGGGGATATGGTCGATGAAGATGAACCACAGCGCCAGGCCGCGGAAGAAATCGGCCCGCAGATCCCGGCCGGGCCCGCGGCCGCTGCCACCGCGGATCAGACTCCGCATACTTACCTCCGCGGCGAGGAATGAGGGAAGCAACGCTGCGCCGGCAAGTCCCGCCCGCGTACCCCCTCCATGAACCTGGCGCGAGCCAGACCCGCTGCGGTTGCAGGCCGCTGCCGTCTGGCGCACCGCTGGGGCTTGCGGCATGGTTGCAGGATGCGCCGCCGCACCCTTTGGCTTCTGGCCGCCCTGCTGCTCGGACCGATCCTGCCCGCCGCTTCGGCGGCGGAGGCGCAGGCCACCGACTGCCCGGCTGCCCCTTCCCAGGCACTGTCGCTGCCCATCACCCGGGCGGCGTTGCGAGAGGGAAAGCCGCTGACCATCATCGCCTTCGGCTCCTCCTCCACCGAGGGGGCAGGGGCGAGCACACCGGAGCAATCCTATCCAGCCCAACTCGAAAGGCGGCTGCGGGCCTCCCTGCCCGGCGTTGTGCTGCATGTCCTGAATCGTGGGATCGGCGGGCAGGAGGTGGAGGAAATGCTGGCCCGGCTGCGGCGCGATGTGCTGGACTGGGCCCCGACCCTGGTGATTTGGCAGACTGGCGCCAATGCGGTGCTGAAGGGCATGGATCCCGCCGAATTCCGTGCCGCCCTCGCCGGTGGCCTGGCGCAGCTGCATGCGGCCGGCGTCGATGTGGTGTTGATGGACAGCCAGCGCTCCCCGCGGATCCTCGCTTCGCCGCGCGCGCCTCTGTTCGACGCGGCCTTGCAGGAACTGGCGGCGGACCAGCACCTGCCGCTCTTCTCCCGCGCCAAATTGATGAATGCCTGGGCCGCAGCGGGCGTGTCCAATGACGCCATGCTCAGCCCGGACGGGCTGCATCACAACGACCGCGGCTATCGCTGCATTGCCGCCGCGCTGGCCGATTCGATCGTGGAGGCCCTCCACCCTGCCCCGCCAGTCATGGCAGGGCGCGTGACCAGCGGGCGGTAGGCGCTACAGCCCCGCCCGCATCCGCCCCGGGTTCAGCACGCCCTTCGGGTCCATCACCGCCTTTACCCGGCGGCTGATGGCGGCCAGTGGCGCCGGCTCCTCCGGCAGCACCGGGACGGCGGCGCGCAGCGGCTCCGGCGCGCGGAACAAGGTGAAGGTGCCGCCTTCCATCCGGGCGGCAGCGACCACAGCCGCATGCGCCTCCGGCGTCGCCGGGCCGGCGATCCAGACCAGGCCGCCGCCCCAGTCGAGCAGCAGCTTCTCCAGGCCAGCCGCGCGCGCCGCTGCGGCCACGGCGGGGCCACTGGTCGGCTGGACGGAGACGCGCCAGATCGCCTCCTCCGGCGCCGCGCCAAGCGGGGCGGCATCGCGCACCGCGCGCCACAGGGTCCGGCTTTCGGCGTCACCGAGCAGGGAAACCGGGCCAGCCCCGGAAAGCTCCTCGCCGAGCCGCCTGGCCCGGTAGGCGACCGAGGCGGCAGATCGGAAGAGCACACGTCTGAACTCC
>CALGVL010000392.1 GCA_937930165.1 uncultured Acetobacteraceae bacterium | reverse complement strand
GCGACCACCGAGATCTACACTCTTTCCCTACACGACGCTCTTCCGATCTCTGTCGGGCCTCGCCCGCTCCTTCTTCTTTGCCGGGGCACGTGGGCTGCTCGTTACCCATTGGGAGGCGGTGGACCGCGCAGCGGCGATCACCGTCGCCGACATGATGCGGCGCCAGCAGGAAGGGGCGGATTCGGCCGCGGCGCTCCGCGGCGCGCAGCTCCTGCTGCTGGAGGAGGCCGGGCGCAGCCTGCCCGCTGCCTTCGCGCATCCCTATTACTGGGCCGGCTTCGCGCTGATCGGCGATGGCCGGCGCAGCCCGGCGGAGCGGCAGCACCTGGCGGGCGAGGCGTCCGGCGGGCAGCGGCCGCTGTGACCCGGGGCACGGCGGGGCAGGTTTGCTCCGCCGCGCGGCCTCCATCAGGACGAAGACGAACCGGACCGTCTTCGGTATTGTTGCGCAGGAAGGTCCGGGCGCGGATCGGCGGAGCGCGGATGGGGGCAGATGATCCCGCAGGGTGTTGAGGCGAAGTACGAGATCCTTGGCACTCTCGGCGCCGGGGCCATGGGCGAGGTGCTGGATGCGCGGGACCGGGTGATCGGCCGGCGCGTCGCCATCAAGGTGGTGCGCCGCCCCGCCGCGGGCGATGCCGACAGCGACGAGTCCTATGCCCGCTTTCGCCGCGAGGCCCAGGCGGCCGGGCGCCTCGTCCACCCGCATATCATCGCCATCTACGAATTCGGTGAGGATGCGGCTGCTGCTTGGATCGTCATGGAATATGCCGATGGCGGCAGCCTCAAGGACCTGATCGACCGCGGCGAGCGCATGGTGCCGGCAGAGGCCGGCCGGCTGATCGCCCAGGTGCTTGATGCGCTGGCCTATAGCCATGCGGCCGGGGTCGTCCACCGCGACATCAAGCCGGCCAACCTGCTGCTGACCGCCGATGGCAAGGTGAAGCTGGCGGATTTCGGCATCGCCCGGATCGAGAGCTCCACCATGACCCAGGTCGGGACGGTCATGGGCACGCCGAGCTACATGGCGCCGGAGCAGGTGCGCGGCGAGCCGACCGACAACCGCACCGATCTCTGGGCGGTCGGCGTGGTGCTGTACCAACTCCTCACCGGCGAGAAGCCCTTCGAGGGCGGCGGCTTCTCCATGGTGTCGCACCGCATCCTCTCGGTGGATCCGGTGCCACCCTCGCGGGTCTCGGGGCTGGTTCCGGTCGCGATGGACGGGGTGATCGCCCGTGCCCTGGCGAAGCGCGCGGATGAGCGCTTCCCGACCGCCGCCGCCTTCGCCGCCGCGCTGGAGGAGGCGCTGCGCGGCGCGGGCGGGCGCTCCGCCCCGCTGCCGGCCGCCGATGCCGATGCCACGCTCGTCGCCGGCGCGGCGCAGCCCCGGCCGGCGGAACGGCCGGTCCCAGCCGGGCAGGCGCCGCCGCGGCGCATCCCTTGGCTGCCCCTGGCCGGGGCAGGAGGCGCCCTGGCCCTTGCCGCGGCAGGTTGGCTCCTGCTGGCGCCGGATGGCGGGCCGCCGCAGCACCCCGCCGTGCCACCAGCCCCGGCCGTCGCCAGCGGAAGCGCAGCCCCTGCCGCCCCCACTCTCCCGCCCGCCACGGCGGTGCTCCCGCCAGCGGTCCCGGTGCCGCCGGCCGAGGAGGCGGGCAGCGCGCAGGCCTCCCTGCCGCCGGCCGGCCAGTCCGGCCCGCTCCCATCGCATGTCCCTCCAGCGCCGCCGGCGCAGGAGGCGCCGGTGCAGGGGGCAGGCAACGCGCAGGCATCGCTTGCGCCGGATGCCGCGCCGGTGCCCGTCGCCCCGGTCAGCCCGCCACAGGCCGCCAGGCAGGAGACGCCTGTGGTGGCGGCATTGCCCTCACCGCCGGTGCCCGTTGCCCCGTCCGGCCCGCCACCGGCTGCCGGGCAGGAGGCGCCCGTGGTGGCGGCATTGCCCTCGCCGCCGGTGCCCGTCGCCCCGGTCAGCCCGCCACCGGCTGCCGGGCAGGAGGCGCCCGTGGTGGTGGTGGAGGAGGCGCTCGCCGCTGTCTCCTGCGGCAGCCTTTCCGCCGCGGAGGACGGGGACGGCCTGCGCATCACCGGCATTGCCCCCCGCACCGCGGAGGCCGGGCTGCGCGGCGCGCTGCTTGCCCGCGGCGTCCCGGCCGCGAATCTGCGCCTGGACATCACGCCCTTCGACGGCCCCTTCTGCGAGGTGTTCGACATCCTGCGCCCGGCAGCGGCCTCGCCCGGCGAGCCGGGCATCGGGCTGGAACTCCTTGGGCGCAACCCGCTGGTGAAGGGCAGCCTGCTGCGCCTGGATGTCGAATTGCCCGAATGGGGTGGTCACCTGAATGTCGACTACCTGATGTCCTCCGGCCAGGCGGTGCATTTGGCTCAGATAGGCGCGCAGCCGGCGGGGGCGAGGTTCCGCCTGGGCGAGCCGCGCGGCGACTTCGCCGGCTGGGAGGTGGACGAGCCCTTCGGGACGGATCTGGTGGTCGCCATCGCCTCCGAAGGGCCGCTCTTCACGGCACCGCGGCCGGAGATGGAGCCGCTGACGGATTATGTCGCCGCCCTGGCGGCGGCGGTGCGGGCGGCGCGGCATGACGGGCGCCGCATCGCTGCGCGCCTCCTGGTCGTCGAGACGGTGCCGCACTGACCGGACCGCTATGCCCGCCTTGGGGAGTCCGCCGCGCAACCCGGCCGGACCGGTCCCGTTCCCTAGGAGGCTCGCATCCGCGAGCCAACCCAGGAGGGAAGCCATGGCAGTCGTGAAGGTCATTGAGCTGCTCGCCGAGAGCGACCAGAGCTGGGAAGATGCCGCGCGACAGGCCGTTGCGGAGGCGACGAAGACCCTGCACGGGGTCACCTCCATCTACATCAAGGATTTCCAGGCCACCGTCGAGAACGACCAGATCAAGAATTTCCGCGTCAATGCGAAGGTTTCGTTCCTGATTGAACGGAAGTAACGCCTGTCGGCAGGGCGGCTCCGGGACATCCCGGAGCCGTTCCCGGGAAGGGGGCCGGCCGGATGGCTAGCCTCCGTTTGTCCGGAGCGTCTTCCCGGTCTTCAGTTGCGGGATGACGGCGTTGATGCCATGCCGCCGGAGGCCGTCGTGCACCGAGCGCCCACGATTACCCTTGGCGCAGCGCTTCATTTCGCCCTGCCGCATCAGCGCCCTGAACGCGGTCTGTTCGTGGTGATGACCGCGGTGCGATGGAAGGCTATCAGCCGGCCCGGGCGATCACAGCGCAGGTGCAGCTTGCGCGCGTAGCGGCTGCGGCCCGGCACCCAAGGCGATCGCCCCTTTTCCGCCAGTCGCGCTGCGATGCGCCCGCATGCTCGTTGCCGTCAACCGTGTGCACTTGCCGATCGATACCGCCCAGCGCGTCCGCCATGCACTGAAACTCGGTGAGGATGCGCTCCCACGGCCCCGACGGGTCCAGCAGTGGAAAACCGGGTCACCACCGTCCGCCTAGGGCCGTGCCACTCCGGGAGATCCCGCCATGGCACGCCGGCCTTGCCGAGCCAGAGCAACGCGCCGAGGATGATCCGCGGATCCTCCGGTGATCGGCCCATGCGCCGCTTCGGCAGGAGCGGTTCGATGCGGGTCCATGCGCGGCCGGTCAGCGTGTGACGCGACATGAGAGCGCTCCGTCGTGATCCACGACAGGATGTTCGAGCGGGACCGCGCGAGGGAGAGGAGCCTCATGGGGCGGACAGTCTGGCACTGCCACATTGCCGTGTCTCTGGACGGCAAGATCGCCCGCCCTGACGGATCCGTCGGGGACTGGCTGGCCGACTACCCGGCCGAGGACTTTGGCTTCGATACCTTCCTCGCCGGCGTTGACGCGATCCTGATGGGTCGCGGGACGTATGAGGCGGTTCGGCGCCTCGGCGACTGGCCATACCCCGGCAAGCCCACGGTCGTCCTGACGACGCAGCCGCTGGACGACCTGCTGCCGACCGGCGTGGAGGCTCGCTCCGGCGATGTGGCCACGGTTGCCGACGAGCTTGAGGGCCGAGGTTACTGCCGCGTCTGGATCGAGGGCGGTGGCCAGGTCATCCGGTCCATGATCGCGATCGGCAAGCTCGACGTGCTCGAGATGGCCGTGATCCCCGTCATCCTGGGGGACGGGGTCCCGCTGTTCCCACAAGGCACCGGCGAGCTGAAACTCCGGCTGGTCAGGTGCGAGACCAAGGCCAAGGGCGCCCTGCATCTGGTCTATCAGCGCACGGCCTGAGGCGGCCTGACACCAAGCCGATTCTGGGAACGGAGCCTAGACGACCTGGTCCGGCCGCAGGGTGCAGAACTGCGCCGCCTCGGCCGTCTCCAATTGCACGGTCACATGGCTGATGCGGAACCGCTCGTTGGCCCCGGCCTGGACACGCCGGATCAGGTCGGCATCAGCCACCATCTCGCCATGGACAAGATGCGCGGTCAGGGCCCGTTCCGTGGTGCTCATGGCCCAGATGTGCAGATCATGCACCTCGGTCACGCCCGGCAGGCTGGCGAGCCAGTCCCGCACCTCGTCCGGGTCGATATCCGGCGGCACCGCAGCCATCGCGAGATCCACGGAGTCCCTGAGCAGCCCCCAGGTGCTGGCCAGGATCGCCAGCGCGATGACGAGGCTCACCGCCGGGTCCAGCCACAGCCAGCCGGTCCAGCCGATGAGCAGCGCGGCGAGGATGACGCCGACGGTCACGCCCGCATCGGCCACCATGTGCAGGAAGGCGCCGCGGATGTTGACATCGCCCTTGCGGCCCGAGGCGAAGAGCCAGGCGGTCCCGCCATTCACCAGGACGCCGAGCGCCGCCACCCAGAGTACCGTCCCGGTGGCGACCGGCGCCGGTTCGATGAGGCGCAGGATCGCCTCCCAGGCGATGGCGCCGACCGCGACCAGCAGCAGGGCCGCATTGCCCAGGGCGGCCAGGATGGAACTCGCCTTGTAGCCATAGGTGCGGCGCGGGGTCGGGCCGCGTCGCGACAGGGAGGCGGCGCCCCAGGCCAGCACCAGCCCCAGCACGTCGGAGAGGTTGTGGCCCGCATCCGCCAGCAGGGCCAGCGAGCCGGCGATCAGGCCGAAAGCCGCCTCCAGGGCGACATAGCCCAGGTTCAGCGCGACGCCGATGGCGAAGGCGCGGCTGAAATCGGGGGGCGCGTGGGCATGGCCATGTGCATGGCCATGGTGCCCCGCCCCATGAGCATGTCCGTGTGGCATTCCCGGCCTCCTGCGCCTCGTTCCTCCGATATCGGAAGAAGGCTCGGGCCCGCCAGCCCTGCCGACGGACCGGGCGAGGCTACCGTCCGGTCCAGCGCGGCGGGCGCTTCTCCACGAAGGCGCGCGGGCCTTCCTGGAAATCCTCCGTGGCGCGGATGCGCTGGCTGGCTTGGCGGCTGAGATCCCAGAGCTCCTCCTCCGTCAGGCTGGCAGCGCGGCGGGCAATGGCCAGGCTCTCCCGCACCGCGAGCGGCGCATTGGCGCAGACCTGCCGTGCAAGGGTGAGGGCCGCCGGCAGCACCTCGGCCGCCGGCACCGCCGCATTCACCAAGCCGAATTGCGCGGCGCGGGTGGCAGGGATCGGCTCTCCGGTTGCGATCATCTGCAGGGCGATGGCTCTGGGCAGGGCGCGCGGCAGGCGGAACACGCCGCCTGCCGCCGCGACCAGGCTGCGCTTCACTTCCGGCAGGCCGAGCATGGCGGTCTCCGCTACCACGGCAAGGTCGCAGGCCAGCAGCAATTCCAGCCCGCCTGCCAGGGCATGGCCCTGTGCCGCGGCGATCCACAATTTGCTGCGCGGCGCGCGGACAAAGCCGGCAAAGCCGCCTTTCTCGGTCGAAAGGCTGGCGCCGCGCCCGGCCGCGATCTCCTTCAAATCGGCACCGGCGCAGAAGGCATGCGGGCCGGCGCCGGTCAGGACGATGGCCCAGATCTCCGGATCCTGCTCCGCGCGCTCCACGGCGGCTTCCAGACCTTGCGCCACATCGCCGTTGATGGCGTTGCGCGCCTCCGGCCGGTTGATCGTGACCAGGGCGATATGCGGTTCTGCCAATTCGAACAGGACAGCGCCGCTGCCGTTCAGATCCGCCATTCCTGCAAGCCCTCCCTGCCTGGCGTCAGTTGTCCCGTCAGCCCGATGCCGGAGCGCCTGGGAGACATCAGGGCGGCCAGGGTCGCCTCGTCCTCGCGCGGCACCCGGGCCATGGTGCGGGCGCCATCCGGCAGGCGCAGCACCACCGCGCCGAAATCCGGCGTGCCGTCGTCGCGGAACACCACGGTATGCGTCTCGATGGTGGCCGTGCCCGTCCGGCCCTCGACCAGCGGCGGGACCGGGGCACGGCGGCGGT
>CALGVL010000391.1 GCA_937930165.1 uncultured Acetobacteraceae bacterium | reverse complement strand
CCGATCTGGCCGCGCCAGCTTGCCCACCAGCTCGGCAGGGCCGCCGCCGGCAGCGGCCGGCCGACCCCGAAGCCCTGGGCAAGATGCACGCCCAGGCGGCGCACCGCAGCCCAGAGCCGGGCATCGGCGACCCCTTCCGCAATCACCGTCTGGCCACGGGCCTCGGCCAGGCGCACCAGCCGCCGTACCTCATGCCGGGCATGGGCCGCCGCAGGCAGCGCCTCCACCAGGCTGCGGTCCAGCTTGAAGCCGGCGAAGGGCAGGTCCAGCAGCCGGCCCCGCTCGTCATGCTGCATGATGTCGTCCAGAAGCACCGCATAGCCGGCCTGGCGCAGCCGCAGCACGGCCCTGCGCAGGATGGCGCTGTCCCGCACGATGGAGGTTTCCGTCAGCTCCAGCGCGACCTGCCAGGGTTGCAGGCCGGAACTCTTCAGGGCCCGGCGCAACCAGTCCAACAGGTCGGGCTGCAGCAGCAGGTCGAGCGGCAGGTTGATCGAAAGCCCCAGTCGCAACCGTGGCCAGAGCGGCGCCATTTCCGCCGCGGCCCTGGTGGCGACAGCGACCGACAGGGCGCGCCCCAGCCCGGTTCTCTCGGCCAGCGGCACGAAGATCTGGGGTGAGATCGGCGTCGGCGCCCGGTCCCAGCGGGCCAGCGCCTCGACCATGACCGGCCGCCCATCGGCGATGCGGACCATGGGTTGGTAGCGCACCGCAATCTCTCCATTCGAGAGGCCGTCCCGCAGGGCGGTGGCGGCCTCCCGTGGCAATTGCGCGGGCTGCGGCGCCGGCTGCTGCAAGGCGGCCTCGACCCGGAGCGAATCGGCTGGCAGCGCCGCCACGCCGGGATGGCCTTGCTCCGGCGCGGTGGAGACGAGGATCAACGCGGTGCGCGTCGAGGGATCGGACAGGGTGGCCAGCAAATGCGGCCAGCTCGGTCCCGCGGCAGCGGGATCGCAGATCAGATGCAGAGGGCCGTTACCGGGCGCGGCCAGATGCGCCAGGGCTTCCTGCCCGGATTCCGTCACCACGGCCGGCGGCCGGCGCAACCGGCGTGCGGCGGTCTGGGCTGCGGCGATCACGGCCGGGTCGCGCGCCAGCACCAGCACCCTCTCGTGGTGCCGCGGCGATCCTGTCAGGCCAATCGGGAGTTCCAATTTTTGTCTTCCGATCACGGGCAGCGGCGTGCCAGCCCAATGATTGTACCGATCTTTGCGAATGCTTTCGCACAGTGTGTCGCTGCCTTCAACACTCCCGCACAGAATGCTGCGGATTTTTAGATTGTTCGGATCCGTTTTGCGGCGAATTTCAGATGGATGACAGAACCATCCATGGCGGGCATGCATGGCCGCCCACCCCGGCGGCCGACAGGGACCAGGGTGGGCGACAGCAGCAGTGTATCAGACCTTGGCCGCGGCCTGGGTCTTGCCGGATTGGCCCGGTGCGGCAGCCTGGCCCTGCCGCAGCCGGTTCCGGCCGGTGAAGAGCACGATCGGCGCGGCGATGAAGGTGGAGGAGGAGGTCCCCACCACGATGCCGAAGATCATCAGCCAGGCGAAGCCCGCCAGCTCATCCCCGCCGAACAGCGCCAGCGGCACCGCCGAGAGCAGCAGCGTCATGGAGGTGCCGAGGGTGCGGTTCAGCGTCTCGTTGATCGAGAGATCGACGAGCTGCTCCAGCGGCATCTGCTTGTACTTGCGCAGGTTCTCCCGCATCCGGTCGAAGACCACGACCTTGTCGTTGGCGTTGAAGCCGATGATGGTCAGGATCGCCGCAACGGTGGTCAGGTTGAACTCGATCCCGGTCAGCACCATGAAGCCGACCACCTTGGTGGTGTCGAGCAGCAGGGTGGCGACGCCGGCGATGGCGAACTGCCACTCGAACCGGAACCAGATGTAGATCAGCATCGCCAGGAATGAGATGCCGAGGGCGATCATCCCGCCGCGGAACAGCTCGTCCGAGACGCGGTTGCCGACGGCCTCGGTGCGCAGGATGCGGGTGCCGGGCGTAACCTGCTCCAGGGCGCTGCGGACCTTGTTGACCGCCTGCTGGGTGCCGTCCTCCCCGGGCTGGACCGGCAGGCGGATCAGCACTGTGCTGGCATCGCCGAATTGCTGCAGCCCGACATCGCCCAGGTTCAGGCCGGAGACGGTGGAGCGCAGCAGGGCCAGGTTGGCGGCCTCCGGCGTGCGGACCTCCATGACGATGCCGCCCTTGAAGTCCACGCCCTGCTCCAGTCCCGGATAGAAGGCGCCGATGACCGAGGCGGTGGAGAGCAGGATGGAGGTCATGATCCCGATCCGTGCCCCGCGCATGAAGGGGATCCGGGTGTTGTCCGGCACCAGCCGGAACAGCGGGCGGGCGAGCCGGCCGAGCAGCCCCTTGCCGCCTTCCACCACCGGCAGCTCCTTCGGCCGCTTCCAGCGGTACCACCAGGACACCATCAGGCGGACCAGGGTGGTCGCGGTCCACATCTGGACCACCGTGCCGATCGCCACGGTCACCGCGAAGCCCCTGACCGGTCCGCTGCCGAAGCCATAGAGGCAGGCCATGGCGATCAGGTTCGTCAGGTTCGAATCCATGATCGTGCCGCTGGCCTTGGTGAAGCCGGCCTCCAGCGCGTTGACCGGCGTGCGGCCGTTCTTCACCTCCTCCCGGATGCGCTCGTTAATTAGGATGTTCGCGTCGAGCGCGGTGCCGAGGGTGAGCACGATGCCGGCGATGCCCGGCAGGGTCAGCGTCGCCTCCAGCAGGGAGAGCCCGGCCAGCAGCAGGACGATGTTGACCAGCAGGGCGATGTTGGCGAGCCAGCCCAGGAAACCATAGGCCAGGCCCATATAGAGGAAGACGAAGAGCGCGCCCGCCGCCAGCGCCAGCACGCCGGCGCGGATGGCGTCGGCGCCGAGCTCCGGCCCGACCGTCCGCTCCTCCACCACTGTCAGCGGCGCCGGCAGAGCGCCGGCGCGCAGCAGCACCGCCAGGTCATTGGCGCCCTGGGCAGTGAAATTGCCGCTGATCTGGCCACGGCCGCCGGTGATCGGCTCGCGGATCACCGGGGCGGTGATGACCCTCTCATCGAGCACGACCGCGAAGCGGTGGCCGACATTGTTGCGCGTCACCTCGGCGAAGCGGCGGGTGCCGATGCTGTCGAAGGTGAAATTCACCACCCACTCGCCGGTGCGGCCATCGGTGCCGGCCTGGGCATTGGTCAGGTTGGCGCCGTCTACCTCCACGCGGCGGCGCACGGCGAGGCGTTCGTTGCCCCCCTCCACCGGCAGGAATTCCACGCCGGGGGGCGGGGTGGCGGCGGCGGGATTGGCGGTCTCGTCCACCAGCCGGAAGGTCATGCGGGCGGTCTTGCCCAGCAATTGCTTGATCCGGTTGGGATCCTCCACGCCGGGGAGCTGGACCAGGATGCGGTTCGTACCCTGGCGGGCGATCAGCGCCTCGGCCACGCCGGTCTCGTCGATGCGGCGGCGGACGATCTCGATGGACTGCTCCACCGCGCCGGTCGCCTTGGCGCGCAGCCCGGCCTCGGTCAGGCTGGCGGTGACGGTGCCGTCCGGCGCCGTGGTCACCTCGATATCCGGGGTGGTGGTGCCGACGCCGGTGGAAAGCTGGTTCGCCAGCTCCCGCATCTGCCGCGCCGCCTGCTCCGCCTGGCCGGGGTCGCGGACGCGGAAGCTCACCTGCCGGGCGGAAGGGTTGGAGCCCAGATTCACATAGCCGATCCTGGCATCGCGCAGCCGGGTGCGGGCGCTGTCGGCCAGGCTCTCCAGCCGCTCCTTCACCACCGCGTCCATATCGACTTCGAGCAGCAGGTAGGACCCGCCGCGGAGGTCGAGGCCAAGCGAGAACTGCCGCGCCCAGGAGGGCACTGCATCCCGCGGGAAGAGGTTCGGAATGCAGAGCAGTACCCCGAGAAGGCAGACGGCCAGGATCGCGGCGGTCTTCCAGCGGGAGAAATACATCATGGAGGCGTGTCACCCTTCGGGGGCGAACCCCCTGAAAAACCGTGGCGAATGTGACGGCGTGCCTTCGGGGATGCAACCCCGGCCTGGGGCAGCCGGCCCGGGCCCGCGATTCGCGTCCCGGGTGTTTCCTGCGGGGCCGCTCGCGGCTAGAGGCTGCCCCGGTCCTGGGATCGAGGGTGCAGGCGGATGGGGCTGCGGATCGGCGTATTGGGGGTTGGGCATTTCGGGCGGTTCCACGCCCTGAAGCTGGCGGCGCGCGGCTGCCTCTCCGGGGTGCATGACGCCGACCCGGCCCGCGCCGCCGCCGTGGCCGCGGAGGTCGGGGCCCCGGCGCTGGCGGCCGGGGCGCTGATCGAGGCCAGTGACGCGATGGTGGTGGCGGTGCCCACCGCCTTCCACCATGCCTATGCCATGCAGGTCCTGGCCGCGGGGCGGCATCTTTTCGTCGAGAAGCCGATCGCCGCGACCATCCCTGAGGCCGAGGAACTGGTCGCCGCCGCCCGGAGCCGCGGCCTAGTGCTGCAGGTCGGCCATATCGAGCGCTATTCCGCCGCCATCCGTACCCTGCGGCAGAGCGGGGCGGGACAGGGGGCGCTGGCCTTCGAGGCTACCCGCGTCGCCCCTTTCCGGCCGCGCAGCCTGGATGTCTCGGTGGTGCTGGATCTGATGATCCATGATCTGGACCTGGTGCTGACCCTGGCGGCCTCCCCGCTGGCCGAGGTGCGGGCGGTGGGCCGGGCGGTCATGTCGCCGCATCCGGACTTCGCCGTGGCGCAGCTTCGCTTCGAGAGCGGCGCCGCCGCCACCGTCACTGCCAGCCGGATCAGTGTGGGGCTGGAGCGGCGCCTGCGCATCCTGGGGCCGGAGGGGGAGATGCGGGTGGACTTCCTTGCCCGCAGCCTGGAGGCAGTGCGGCCCGGCGGGGCGGAGCCGGTCGCCACCATGCCCGGCTGGGGCATCGACCGCGCCACCTGGACCGAGCATGACAGCCTTGAGGCCGAGCAGGCCGCCTTCATCGCCGGCATCGCCGAGGGCGCGCCGGTGGAGGCGGATGGGGGAGTCGGGCTCCGGGCGCTGGATGCGGCGCTGCGGGTGGAGCGGGCCATCGCGACGAGCGCCGGCTAGACCTGCCGGCGCACCGGCTCCCATACGGGCAGGGGCGGCACAAGAACAGTCTGGCGGAGAGGAATCCATGAACGCGGCTGCGGCCACCTGCCTCGGCGCCGTCATGCTCGGCGTGGCATTTCTGGGCGGATGCGCCAGCTCCCCCGTCGCATCGGCGGGTCCGGCCGCACGCGGGGAATTCACCCGCATCTGCACAACGGCCGCCCATGCGGGACAGGCTGCGGCCGCCGAACCGCCCTTGCCTGCCGCCGAGGCCGAGGCGGCCGCGGCGGAGCTCCTTGCACGGGGCTATTCCCCCACCGCGATCCGGATTGCCGAGGTAATCGGCGCGCTGCCCTTGCTCCGGCAATATGCGGCGCTGGAGGCCGGCAATGCCCGTGGCCAGGGTGCCGAGCTGCGGCTGCTCCGGCTGCGCCAGGGCATCATGGACCGGATCCTCCTGGCGATGCTGGACGTCTCCGGCACGCTTGCCGAGATCGACTGTGAAGGCGAGCGGGGCGACCAGTTGCGGGTGCGTCTGCAGAACGCCGAGGACCAACGGACCCGGCGCCTGAGCCTCGCCAGCATCCTGGTCGGCGCCCTGACGGCAAGCCTGTCCGGCGGGCTGTCCCTGGCCAATGCCGCGGGCGGGGATGTCGTCGGGATTGTGGGCGGCGTGACCGAGGCTACGGTGGCCGGCTCCCTCCTGTTCGGATCGGCCGAGGGCGAGCTGCGCACCGAGCGCAACCTGCTGCGGGAGGTCTGGGAAGCCCCGGCCAGGTCCAGCCTGTTCCCGCCTGCGGTCTGGCGCTTCCTGACCGCCCGGCGCGGCAGCGCCGGGGATGGTCCCAGCATCGCCGAGCTGCTGGTCACGGAATGGCGCGCCGATGAGCGACTCGGCTATGGCCAGCCGCCGGACCAGGACCGCACCGGCCTGTTGTTCGGCAGCGGGGGGCGCTACACGATCAGCGATCTGGAACTGCGCGACGCGATGCTGGACCTCCTGGAAGCCAGCATCGCGCTGATGAGCCGGGAGCTGCGCGTCCTGCTCGAGGAGCTGATGGACCGGCCCCGGCCGGAGGCGTTGGCGGGGATGCGGCGCCGTCCGGGGTGAATGTCAGGCCCCGGTCGCCATCACCTCCAGCACCGCATCGGCCGCGGCCTCGCTGGGCAGGCCCTGGGGCGGGCGCAGCTTCGCCAGCACCTCGGCGAATCCAGCGCGCTGTGCCGCCGCGGCCTGCGGCTCCCGCAGCAGGCGGACCAGTTCGGCGGCCAGCTTGTCCGGCGTGCAGTTTTCCTGCAGCCGTTCCGGCACGATCTCCCGTTCGGCCAGCAGGTTCACCAGCGAGGCATGGGGCACCTGGATCAGTCGGCGGACGATGGCGGCGGTAAGCGGGTTCACCCGGTAGCCGACCACATGCGGGATGCCCGCCACCGCCATCTCCAGGCTGGAGGTGCCGGATTTGATGAGGCCCGCCTCGGCGGCTGCGAAGGCGTCCTGCCGCTCGCCGGCCTCGCGCAGCAGCACCGGCCGTATCGGCCAATTGGCGGTGCCGGCGCGGACGGTGGCCTCCACCGGCGCGGCCAGGGGCAGGACCGGGCGCAGCCGCGGCACCTCCGCCGCGGCAAGGCGCAGCGCCTCCCCGAATGTGCCGAGCAGGCGCCGCACCTCGGTCCGGCGGCTGCCGGGCATGACGATGACGGGGCGGTCGCCTTCCGGCAGCGCCTGCGCGGCGCGGAAGCGCGCGGCATCGCCGGCGTCGGCGCCGCTTTCCAGCACCGGATGGCCGACGAAGGTGACGGGAATGCCCGCCGCCTCGAAGAAGGGGGGCTCGAAGTGCAGCAGGGCGAGGATGCGGTCCACCCGCCGCCGGATCTTCTCCACCCGGCCTGGCCGCCAGGCCCAGACCTGCGGCGCCACGTAATGCACGATCCTCACCCCG
>CALGVL010000390.1 GCA_937930165.1 uncultured Acetobacteraceae bacterium | reverse complement strand
GAGGCCGGCGCTGACGATCCGCTGGATGCCGGACTGCTCCTCCTGCGCCTCCGGCGCGTTGCCGAAGCCGAGCAGGCTGTCGATCTCCGCCTGGTTCAGCACCCGGGTGGAATCCGGGGTTGGCAGCGGGGGCGCGTTCGCCTCCTGCGCCAGGGCTTCGCCCCAGGCGGCGGCCAGGTCCTCCTCCTCCGGCGTCGTCACTGCTGCAACAGCTCCAGGAACAGCACATCGGTGATGCGCGCCGGGGCGGCAGCGAGGTTCGCGCGGGCGATCAGTTCCTCCCGCAGCCGGTATGTGCCGGCGCTGCCACGCAATTCCTCGGGCCGCATCTCCCGCAGATAGACCGTGAAGAGGTCGAGCAGCCTCGGCATGACCGCCCGGACCGCAGCCGCATCCTCCGGGCCGGCGAGTTCCAGCTTGCTGCGCAGCTTGACATAGCTGCTGCGGCGGCCGGGCGCGTTCAGATTCGCCACGATCTCCGGCATGTCCAGGAAGACGGGCGGGCGGGCGGGCGGCGTGCCGATGTTCGTGGGCGCAGCGCCGCCACCCGACGGCCAGGGCAGCAGGCCCCCATACAGCAGGCCGCCACCGCCCACGCCGAGCAGCAGGATCGCCGCAGGCAACAGCAGCCTGCTACGGCCGGACCTCATCGGTTTCATCTGCTCTGCCACTGGGCTCCCCCAATCGCCATGGGCCACAGTCTGGCCGGCATCGCTTAAGGAAGCCTTGCGGCGGCAAGCTCCGCCGTCACTGCGGCAATTCTTGCCGGGATCGGCAGACCCGTCCGCTCCCGGCGGCGGTGCCGGCTGGCACGGGGGTTGCAACGCCCGGCGTGTTCCAGGCGCCAGGACGGCGCACACCGGAGATCGCCATGGATACGCCCAGCTACGTCATCCTCTCCCGCCTCGGCGCTCAACTGCGGGCGACGCAGGTGCTGGCGCACAATCTGGCGAATGCTGAGACCCCGGCCTTCCAGGCTGGACGTCCGATCTTCGCGCAATACCTCCAGCCGCAGCACAACGCCACCGGCGGACGCGGGCCCACCGCCTATGTCATGGACCGCGCGACCTGGCGCGACACCACGCCCGGCGCGCTGACCACCACCGGCAATCCATTGGACGTGGCGATCCGCGGCGAAGGCTATTTCGCCGTGGAGACGCCGCAGGGTGAGCGCTACACCCGGGCCGGCCGCTTCACCCTGGGCCCCGACGGCCGCCTGACCGACATGGAGGGGCATGCCGTCCTCGACGCGCGCGGCACGCCGCTGACCTTCGGCCCGAACGACACCCGCATCGAAATCCAGGGCGACGGCACCGTCCGCAGCGAGAACGGCATCATCGGCCAGTTGCGCGTGGTGCGCTTCGAGGACCAGCAGCGCCTGCGGGCGGAGGGCGACCGGCTCTTCGCCAGCGACGATCCGGCCCAGCCGGTGGAGCGGCCGAGCCTGGTGCAGGGCGCCTTCGAGGGCAGCAATGTCCGGCCCGTGCTGGAACTGACCAACCTGACGGCGGAACTGCGCGAGTTCCAGTTCGCCGTCCAATTCATCGAACGCGAGGGCGAGCGGCTGGGTAGCGCCGTCGACCGCATCCTGCGTCGCCGCACCTGAACGGGGAGACAGGCCCATGCGTGCCCTGCAGATTGCCGGCACCGGAATGCTGGCGCAGCAGACCAATGTCGAGGTGATCTCGAACAACATCGCCAATATGAGCACCACCGGCTACAAGCGCCGGCGGGCGGAATTCCAGGATCTGCTCTACCAGAACATGCGCCGCGTCGGCTCGCAGAGTTCCGATACCGGCAGCGTGCTGCCTTCAGGGGCACAGCTCGGCCTCGGCGTAAAAACCTCGGCCATCTACCGCATCAGCGAGCAGGGCAGCCTGCAGCAGACCGAGAACACCTTCGACCTCGCCATTCGCGGCAACGGTTTCTTCCAGGTGCTGCTCCCCTCGGGCGAGCTGGCCTATACGCGGGACGGCACTTTCGGCCTGTCGCCAGAGGGCGTGATCGTCACTGCAGAGGGCTTCGTGGTGCAGCCCGGCATCACCATTCCCGCCGCCGCGCGCGACGTCACCATCAATGCGGCGGGCGAGGTCCTGGCGAAGCTCGACGGACAGGTGGAGCCACAGAATGTGGGGCAGATCCAGACCGCCATCTTCCCCAATGAGGGCGGACTGGAGGCCATCGGCGACAACCTGCTGCTGGCGACGCCGGCTTCCGGCCAGCCACAGCTCGCCGCGCCGGGGCAGCCGGGGCATGGACAGCTCCTGCAGGGATTCATCGAGAACAGCAACGTCAACGTGGTGCAGGAGATCACCAGCCTGATCACCGCGCAGCGGGCCTATGAGATGAACAGCAAGGTCATCACCGCGGCCGACGAGATGCTCTCGACCCTGTCGCGGATGCGCTGAGGATGGCCGGCATGCGCATCCTCGCCCTGCTTCTCCTGCTGCTGGCGCCGACATTGGCCGTGGCGGAAGAGTTCGTGGCATTGCGGCCGCTCGCGGTGGTGGAGGAGCCTACGCTCCGCCTCGGCGACCTGTTCGACGGGCTGGGCGTGCGGGCCACGCAGCCGATCGGCACCGCCCCGGCACCAGGCCGGCGCCTGGTGCTGGAGGCACCGCAACTCGCCAGCTTGGCGCGCACTCACAGCATTCCCTGGCGCCCGCTCACCGCACATGAGCGCGTGGTGATCGAACGGCCGGGCAGGCCGGTCCCGCGGGAGGAGATCGAGGCCGCGCTGCGCGCCGACCTGCTGCATCTCGGCCTGGATCCCGAAGCCGATCTCGAATTCGGTGTGCTGCCGCTGCCCATGGTGCCCTCTGCCGCGGCGGTGCGGCTCGCCATCGAGGCGGCGAGTTTCGACCCGGCCGGCCGGCGCTTCGCCGCTACCCTCGTCATCATGGCGGAAGGGATGCCGAGCCAGCGCCTGCGTCTTGCCGGCCGCGCCCATCCGACCCGGCCCGTGGTGGTCGCGACCCGCCACCTCGCGCTCGGCGAGATCGTGGGACCGGAGGATGCGCGCCTGACCCGGCTGCGGGCCGAGCGCGTGCGGGCAGGCGCGGCACAGCGGCTGGACCAGGTGATCGGACAACAGCTGCGCCGGCCGATGGCAAGCGGAATGCCCTTCATGGCCGCCGATCTCGGCGCCCCGGCAATGGTCGAGAGGAACGGCCTCGTCACCATGCTGCTGGAGGCACCGGGTCTTTCCCTCACTGCCCAGGGGCGGGCGCTGGAGACGGGGCCGCGCGGGAGCGTGGTGCCGGTGATGAACCTCGCCAGCCGCAACATCGTCGAGGGCGAGGTCGTCGGCCCTGGCCGCGTGCGCGTGGCCATCGGCGCAACGCCGGTCGCCCGCTGAAGGAGTTCCAGCCATGCGCCTGCTCCCGCTGCTGATACTGTCCGTCCTGCTTGCCGGCTGCGGCTCTCTGGAACGGCTCTCGCGCGTCGGTCGGGTGCCTGAGATGTCGGCGGTGGCCGATCCGACGGCCGATCCGTCCTGGCGTCCGGTCTCCATGCCTATGCCGGCGCCGCAGGATCCGCCGATGGTGGCGAACAGCCTGTGGCGTCCCGGCAGCCGCACCTTCCTGCGGGACCAGCGCGCGGCGCAGGTCGGCGACCTCATCACCATCCTGGTCAGCATCCAGGATGAGGCGCAGCTGCAGAACCGCACCCAGCGCAGCCGCCAGGGCAACGATCGGCTGGGGATCCCTCAGATCTTCGGCATGCAGACACGCTGGCTGCCGCGCGCCGCCAATCCGGAGACGCTGTTCGATGCCTCGGGCAGCCAGGTGACGGACGGCAATGGCAGCGTCAGGCGGAACGAGATCATCACGCTGCGCCTTGCGGCAACGGTGACGCAAGTGCTGCCCAACGGCAATCTCGTGGTGACCGGCCGGCAGGAGGTGCGCGTCAACGGGGAGTTGCGCGAGCTGTCCGTGCAGGGCGTGATCCGGCCACAGGACATCGCCAGCGACAACACCATCCGCCACGACCGGCTGGCGGAGGCACGCATCGCCTATGGCGGCCGCGGCACGCTTTCCGACCTGCAGCAGCCCCGCTACGGGCAGCAACTGATGGACATCTTGCTGCCCTTCTAGCCCGGCTTCCGGGCGCCGCGGTCCGCCTGCCCACCGCGCCGATCCGTTCATCACTTCCGCAGCAGGTCCGCCGGCAACCCGGACAGGGGATATCCGGCGGGCCGCCCTACTTTCCGGCTCATCGCAACTCGGTTTGACGAAACCTGCGGAAAATTCCCCGGTTACGGCCAAGGCTGCATCTGTACGGCCAAGACCCGAGACAAGGATCGCCCCGGCTTGGCCAGGTGCGGCTCGGCAATCGAGGTCTCATCATGAACGCAACCTACACGAACGGAACCTACTCCGGCGCGACGGTGCGCGGGGCGAGCGGGCTGAACATTGTCCTCGGCCTCTGGCTGATCATCTCGCCATGGGTGCTGGGCTATTCGGGGCTGCCTTGGCCAACCTGGAACAATGTCGTTTGTGGCATCCTTATCGCGCTGTTGGCTGCGGCGCGGGTCTGGTCGCCCGCGGCCGGACCGGGTCTGAGCTGGACAAATGCCGGAATCGGCGCCTGGCTGATCATTTCCTCCTTCATCTGGCCTTATGGCCCGGCCGCCGCAGCCCCGCCGGCAGGAATGGGAGCGGCAGCACCGGCAGCCCCGGCCATGGCCCCCGCGGTCCAGGCCGCCACCAACGCGCATTGGAACGATATCGTTGTTGGCGCCATCGTCCTGATCCTGGGCGCCTGGAGTGCCATGTCGGGGCGAACGGAACCTGAAGCCACGACGCATTGAGCAAAGATCCGCCATGCCGGCGGCGGCCAGAGATGCCCCGCGGCCGCGGGGCTGCGCACCGCACCGGCTTCCCGGCTACGAAGCGGGGCAGACTACGTCCGCCATCCCGGAATCGATTCCGAGCCGGGGCGAGGCTCCGGCCATAGCGCCGGCGGAGTCGCCCGGTCCGGCGACCTGCCACTCTCCCAGGTCCCGTGGATCGCGCCGTGGCGCCGCGTCTGCCAAGCCTGGAAGCGGGAGCGCCGGCCCCGGCTTGCCGATCCCACTCCCTCCTGCGAACCTGTTGCGGTAGGAGGGGGTTGGGCCATGTCACTCAGGCTTTTCGACCTGACCGGACGGCGCGCACTGGTCACCGGCTCCAGCCAGGGGATCGGTTTCGCGCTGGCCCGCGGCTTGGCCCTGGCCGGTGCTGAAGTCGTGCTGAATGGCCGCGATGCCAGGAAACTCGCTGCCGCCGCAGCGCGCCTCGCCGATGAGGGCATTGTGGCCAGGACTGCCAGCTTCGACGTCACCGATCGCGCCGCCGTACAGGCCAGCGTGGCGGACATCGAGGAGAACCTCGGGCCGATCGACATCCTTTGCAACAATGCTGGAATCAACCTGCGCGGGCCGCTGCATGAGATTGCCGAGGAGACTTGGCGCGCGGTCATCTCGACCAATCTCGATGCCGCCTTCTTCTGCGCCCAGGCCTGCGCGCAGCGGATGATCCCGCGTGGCCGCGGCAAGATCATCAATACCTGCTCGGTGATGAGCATGCTGGCACGGCCGACCACCGCTCCCTACTCCGCCACCAAGGGTGCGCTGATGATGCTGACCAGGGCCATGTGCGCCGATTGGGCCCGGTACGGCATCCAGGCGAATGGAATTGCGCCCGGCTATTTCTCTACCGAGATGACGGCGCCGCTCATGGCCGATCCGGCCTTCAACGACTGGCTTTGCAGGCGCACCCCAGCCGGGCGCTGGGGCAATACGGATGAGCTGATCGGGGCGGCGGTGTTCCTGGCCTCGGACGCGTCCAGCTATGTGAATGGACAGTTGATCTATGTGGATGGCGGCCTGACCAGCGTGCTCTGAATGGCCCGATCACGTCGGGGCGAATGCCCCGGTCCGGGGCACCGGCCCGCGGGATGCAGGCGGCCGCGGGTTGACGTGCCGCCGCCGGGCGTAGACCCTGCGCCACCGTGGCCTGGCAAGGCCGCGTAAGGAGAGGAACACATGACCCCAGGCAAAGGCCCGGCGCAACCATGAGCATCAACGGCAAAGCCTATATCGTCGGCGCCTTCGAGCACCCGACCCGCAAGGCCGATGACAAGTCGGTCGCCCAGCTCCATGCGGAGGTCGCCTTCGGCGCGCTGCAGGATGCCGGCCTGTCCAAGGACGACATCGACGGCTATTTCTGCACCGGTGCCGCTCCCGGCCTCGGCCCGATCAACATGGCGGACTATCTCGGGCTGACGAAGCTGCGGCATCTGGACAGCACGGATGTCGGCGGTTCCTCCTACATCCTGCATGTCGGGCATGCGGCGGAGGCGATCGCGCTCGGTAAGTGCAACATCGCGCTGATCACCCTGGCCGGGCGGCCGCGGGCAGAGGCGATGGCGACCGGCACGGCGCCGCGGAGCTGGGGCGTGAACGTCCCGGACGATCCCTTCGAGATCCCCTATGGCCGCACCGTCGTCAATGCCTATGCGATGTGCGCCATGCGGCACATGTACGAATACGGCACCACCAGCGAGCAGCTCGCCTGGATCAAGGTGGCGGCCAGCCACCATGCCCAGTGGAACGAGCATGCGATGCTGCGCAAGGTCGTGACCGTGGAGGAGGTGGTCAACTCCCCCATGATCGCGGACCCGCTGCACCGGCTGGATTGCTGCGTGATCTCGGATGGCGGCGGCGCGCTGATCGTGGCCAGGCCGGAGATCGCCAAATCCCTGAAGCGGCCGCTGGTGAAGGTGAGGGGCGCCGCCGAGGCGACCAAGAACCAGAATGCCGGCTACACCGACCTGACCTATTCCGGCGCGCGCTGGAGCGGGCCGCGGGCCTTCGAGGAAGCAGGGGTGAAGCCCTCCGACATCCAGTATGCCAGCATCTATGACAGCTTCACCATCACCGTGCTGATCCAGCTTGAGGATCTCGGCTTCTGCGAGAAGGGCCAGGGTGGCAAATTCGTCGCCGACGGCAACCTGATCTCCGGCGTTGGCAAGCTGCCCTTCAACACGGATGGTGGCGGGCTGTGCAACAATCATCCGGCCAATCGCGGCGGCATGACCAAGGTGATCGAGGCCGTTCGGCAGTTGCGTGGGGAGGCGCATCCGAAGGTGCAGGTGCCGAATTGCACCCTGGCGCTGGCGCATGGCACGGGCGGCCTGCTCGGCACGCGCCATGGCAGCGCAACCGTGATCCTGGAGCGGGAGTAAGAGCCATGCCGACGATGGCATCCGACCGGGCCCTGCCGGCGATCCAGGTGGACCCGACCAACAAGCCCTATTTCGATGCGGCGCGCGAGGGCCGGCTGCTGATCGGGCTTTGCAAGGATACCGGCAAGTATTTCTGGTATCCGCGCGGCTGCTCTCCCTTCACGCTGTCCAATAATGTCGAACTCGTGGAGGCGAAGGGCACGGGCACGATCTACACCTACTCCGTGATGCGGACCAAGGAGCCCTACGCGGTCGCCTATGTCGAGCTGGATGAGGGCGTCCGCATCTTCACCAATATCGTGGACTGCGACCTCGACAGCCTGAGGATCGGCCAGCGGGTGAAGGTGGTGTTCAAGCCGACCCAGGGCGACAGCCCGCCGGCCACCATGTTCACGCCGATCTGAGCAACCAGCGGCCCGGCGCGATGTCCCGGGCCGCCCTCCCCCTACCCTGCGGGCCATCCCGCCCGGCCGCTTGCCTGGCCCGTCGCGCGCGCCATAGTGCGTGGAAGCCAAGGGAGGCAGCCCATGTCCATGCCCGCCGAGATCGGGGACAATTCGCCGCTGGTCCTGCGCCGGTATGATGGCGCGGTCGCCATCCTCACCCTGAACCGGCCGGCGGCGCGCAACAGCCTCTCCCGTGCCATGCTCGCCACCCTCTCCGCCCGGCTGGAGGAGGTGGCGGCGGAGGATGGGATCCGCGCGGTGGTCCTGGCGGCGAACGGCCCGGCCTTCTCCGCCGGCCATGACCTGAAGGAACTCACAGCGCACCGCGCCGATCCCGATGGCGGTCGCGCCTTCTTCGAGGACTGCATGACGGCCTGTAGCGCGGTCATGCAGGCGGTGGTCGGGCTGCCGCAGCCGGTGATCGCCGCGGTGCAGGGCGTCGCGACTGCCGCCGGGTGCCAGCTTGCGGCAAGCTGCGACCTGGTGGTGGCCTCCTCGGCCGCGAAATTCTGCACGCCAGGGGTGGATATCGGGCTGTTCTGCTCGACGCCGGCGGTCGCCCTCTCCCGCGCCGTGCCGCGCAAGGCGGCCATGGAGATGCTGCTGCTCGGCGAGATGATCCCGGCCGAGGAGGCGCATCGCATCGGTTTGGTAAACCGGGTGGTGCCGCCGGAGGCGCTGCTGGACACGGCACTGGACCTGGCGCGGCGAATCGCCGCACGCTCGGCGGTGGCGCTGCGGATGGGCAAGCGGGGCTTCAACCGGCAGATCGGCCTGGATCTGCCGCAGGCCTATGCGGAGGCCGGGGCGGTGATGGTGGAGAATCTGCTGGCCGAGGATGCTGCCGAGGGCATCGGCGCCTTCCTCGGCAAGCGCCAGCCTTCCTGGCGGCATCGTTAGGGCGAGGGTGACATGGCAGCGCAGGATTACGAGACCAATCTCGACCGCAACCCGGCGAACTTTCAGCCGCTGACGCCACTGTTGTTCCTGGAACGCGCGGCCGCCGTCTTCCCGGAGCATATCGCCGTGGTGCACGGCGCCCTGCGCCGTCCCTACCGCGAGCTGCGGGACCGCTGCGTGCGGCTGGCCTCCGCACTCACAGCCCGCGGCATCGGGCGCGGCGACACGGTGGCGGCGCTGCTGCCGAATATCCCGGAGATGCTGGAATGCCATTACGGCGTGCCCATGGCGGGCGCCGTGCTGAACACCCTGAACACCAGGCTGGATGCCGCAACTATCGCCTATATCCTCGACCATGGGGAGGCGAAGGCGGTCATCGTGGACCGCGAATTCCTGCCCCTGCTGCGCGTGGCCCTGGCCCAGGCCAAGACGCAGCCGCTGGTGGTGGAGGTGGACGACCCGGAAGCACCCGCCTCCGCCCGCGCCAACACCATGGGCGGGCTCGATTACGAGGCCCTGTTGGCGGAAGGCGACCCGGGCTTCGCCTGGCCCATGCCGCGGGACGAGTGGGATGCGATCACGCTGAACTACACCTCCGGCACAACCGGAAGGCCGAAGGGTGTGGTCTATCACCATCGCGGCGCGCAGCTTCTGGCCACGGGGAATGTGCTGTCCTCGGGGATGGGCCGGCATCCGGTCTATCTCTGGACCCTGCCGATGTTCCACTGCAACGGCTGGTGCTTCCCCTGGACGATCTGCGCCGTCG
>CALGVL010000389.1 GCA_937930165.1 uncultured Acetobacteraceae bacterium | reverse complement strand
CAGACGTGTGCTCTTCCGATCTCAATACACGAAGCGCGACGGCACGCTCGACCTGGAGCGGCTGGCCGAGGAGGCTCGCGCCGATCCGGCGACGCTGCGCGCCGTGGGGGCCGAGGCGCAGGCGGCGGCGGAGGCCTGGGCCGCCCTGGAGGCGAGGCTAAGCGGCCTCTTCCCCCCGGATCTGGCACCCGCGACGCGGCGGCTGGGGCAGGTCCTCGGGCGGATCATCGCCGCCGCGCGCCGGGGCGGCGGGGAACTGCCCGACACCCTGGCCGAGGCCGTCCCCCCGGCCGCCGCCCCGGCACCGGGCGGGCCATCCGGCCCCCAACGGGCGGCGCCGGGGCCGGGAGCGGTGGCGCTGGATCCGGCGGCCGCGATCGCGACGCGCGAGGACGCGCTGCAGCAACTCGAACGGCTCGCCGCCTTTTTCCGCAGGACGGAACCGCAATCGCCCCTGTCCTACACCCTGTCCGATGCGGTGCGGCGCGCGCGCATGCCACTGCCGGAATTGCTGGCGGAGGTGATGGGGAACGACGAGTCCGCCCGGGTTGCGCTGCTCTCCGCCCTCGGCATCCGGCCGCCCGTCGAGGGCGAGTAGCGCGGCGGCCAGCGGCTGGGCAGCCGCGCCGCCGGCGCTTGACCGCGCGCCGCCCGGCATGCGCAGTTGGGCGGTCTTCTGGATGCCCGCAGGATCCGCATGATGTCCCCGGCCCGCGCTCCCGCCGATCCGCCGCGCCCCGGCATCGCCGCCCAGCCTGCCCGGTCGCCGGTGCGCGCATGACCGCGCCGCTCCGCCGCCTGGCCCAGCCTGGCCCCGCCCTGCTGCCGCGGGTGGAAAGCGTCCCTGGCCATGCGCGGCACCTGGCCTTCACCCTGGAGCCCGGGCTGAGCCTGCAGGAGGCGGTGATCCGCCCGCTGCGGGCCGCCGGCCTCGCCAGCGCGATGCTGGAGCTGGAGGGCGGCGCCCTTGCCCCCTTCGCCTATGTATTGCCCGCCCTCTCGCCCGATCCCGGCCACGCCGCCTGGTACAGCGACACCCACGCCCCAGCCGGCGGGGCGCGGCTGGAGCGGGCCTGCGCCACGCTCGGCCTGCGCGACGGCCAGCCCTCGCTGCACTGCCATGCCATCTGGGTGGAGGCCGACGGCACCCGCCGCGCCGGCCATGTGCTGGCGGAGCGCAGCATTCTCGCCGCCCCCATCGCCGCGCGGGCCTGGGGTCTGTCCGGCGTGGCCTTCCAGGCGGCGCCGGATGCCGAGACGAATTTCACCCTGTTCCGGCCGGTCCCGCGGGAGGAGGCCGCCGCCCCGCCCCCCGGTGCCGCCCGCATCGCCGCCCTCCGCATCCGACCGAACGAGGATGTGACGGAAGCCCTGGAGGCCGCCTGCCGCCGCCACGGCTTCGCTCGCGCTGCCCCGCGCGGCAGCATCGGCAGCCTGGTTGGGGCCCGCTTCGCGGATGGCCGGGTGGTGGAGGACATCGCCACGGAATTGCTGGTCACCGGCGGCGGCATCGCCCCCGATGCGGCCGGAGCGCCGCGCGGCGAGCTTGCCGTGGCGCTGGTGGACATGCGCGGCCGGCTGCATGAGGGCCGGCTGCTGCGCGGCCGGAACCCCGTCTGCATTACCTTCGAGCTGCTGCTGGAGGAATTGCCGCCGGCCTGAAGGGGAGGGGCTCAGCGGCCGCCGATCAGCGCCTTCGCCTCCTCCCGCAGCGCGGCGCGGGAGGCGTCCGTGGCGTAGAACATGTGCCCGCCGCGATAGGTCAGGACGCTGATCCGGTCGGCCCCGACGCTTGGCGGGATCTGCCGGAGGATCAGCTCCGTCCGGAAATAGGGGGTTACCAAGTCGAACAGCCCATGCGCGACCAGCACGCGCAGCCGGGTGTCCAGCGCCAGCGCCTCCCGCAAGGCGCGGACGGATTCCGGCGGGGCCCTGCCGTTCCCCCAATCCCATTCCCGGCTCGTGCGCTGGTTGAGCAGTTCGTAGCCGTGCCCTTCCGGCAGCCAGGCCAGGCGCCTTCCGTAGAGGTCGAGTATGGCGCTGGTCAGGGGCGCGACCAGCGCATCCAGGACCGGGTCGGGATGGCGGCTGGCCGCGCCTCGCGGGAAGGGATCCGGGCTGGTGACGGTGGCGTCATAGGCGCTGGCGACCCGGCCATCGCGCCGGCCCAGCTCGCGCAGGAATTCGTCCATCGGCGGCCGCCCGTTCCAGCGCCGGACCAGGGCGGGATCGAGGCCGGTCAGCGCCGCCACCCGCTCGCTCATGCGGGCGATGGCCTCGGTGTCGCGCTCGCCCCGCAGCAGGTCCGTCAGGTAGTCGCCCGCAGCATAGGCTTCGGCCTCCGCTACCTCGGCGCCGGTCAGGCTGCCGGCCGTGGCGCGGGCCGCCGCCGCCATGCTGGGCAGACGCGCCGCCATGGAGAGCGGGTCGAAGGCCGAGCCTTGGCCGAAATCCAGCACCGGGGAGACCAGCACCAGGCCGCGGATGCCGATGCCCTGCTCCGACTGCAGGGCCCGCACAAGCCGCGGGCCGCGGAAGCCGCCATAGCTCTCACCGACCAGGAATTTGGGGGAGGGCAGGCGGTCATTCTTCTGCAGCCAGCGACGGATCACCTCGGCCAGGGAGCGGATGTCTCCCCCCACCGACCAGAAGCGCCGGCGCAGCTCGTCATTCGGCCGGACGAAGCGGCTGAAGCCGGTGCCGACCGGGTCGATGAAGACCAGGTCGGTGAAGTCGAGCCAGGTCTCGGCATTGGGCAGCAGGTCGGGCGGGGCCGAGGGCAGACCGGCCTCGCCGCTCATCGGCAGGCGCCAGGGGCCCATGGCGCCGAGCTGCAGCCAGGCCGAGGCGGCGCCGGGGCCGCCATTCAACGCGAAGGTCACCGCTCGCCGGCGCGGCTCCGGCACATCCAGCCGGTAGTCGATATAGGCGATCTCGGCCTGGGGCGTCCCCTGCGCATCGGTCAGGCGCAGGCTGCCGGCGGTGGCGGTGAAGTGCAGCGCCCGGCCCGGCAGGTCGAGGCTGTGCCGGGTGGTCGAATCCGCGGGCAAGTGGCGGGCCGCCTCACCGCTGGCCGCCGGCGGGGCCGTGACGCGGGCGC
>CALGVL010000388.1 GCA_937930165.1 uncultured Acetobacteraceae bacterium | reverse complement strand
CCGAGATCTACACTCTTTCCCTACACGACGCTCTTCCGATCTATATTCGCCACCAAGGCAAAGCGCGGCGCAGCACTGCCATCCGGGTGCCGCAGCGTGAAATAACGCTGGTTCACCCGCATGGTGGTGCGCATCACCTCCACCGGCAGGTCCATGAAGGCGCCGTCAATGCGGCCGAGCAGCGGCACCGGCCATTCAACCAGTCCGGCCACCTCCGCCAGCAGCCCCTCATCCGCCACCACCTGCAAGCCCTCGCGCGCCGCGAGGCCGGCAATTCCGTCGCGGATCAGCCGCGCGCGTTCCCCGGCATCCAGGATCACCTTACGCTCGCGCAACCCGGCTTCATATTCGGCGAAGCTGCGGACCGCGAAGGTACCAGGGGCCATGATCCGGTGCCCCTCCGTGAGGTCGGAGGCAACCAGCCCATGCACCGCATCCTCACCCTGGGCGAGGGCGAAGGGCACCGTCTCGCCATCGAAGACGCAGAGAATGCGTTGCAGCGGCCGGACCCAGGCAAAGCTGCTTGTGCCCCAGCGCATGGATTTCGGCCAGGGGAAGTTGCGCAGCACGGCGGGCACGGCGCGGGCCAGCAATTCGCGCGCCTCGATCACCTCGCCGGGTTTCTGCAATACCCAGAATTGGCCCTGCTGGGTCAGCGCCTCGCGGGTCGCGCCATGCTTGCGCAGGAAGCCCTCGATCGCCTGGTCCGGCGCGCCGATGCGCGGGCCGCGCTCCTCCTTGCCCGACGTCTCGGCACGGCGCTCCATATGGCCGTGCAGCGCCAGGCGGCGCGGCCCATGGAAGGCGCGGGGCGGCTCCGGCATCAGCACGGCAAGCTGGGCGTGCAGCAGCCGCGCCAGATCCTCGGCGGCGCGCGCCTGCATGCGCGCCGGGATCTCTTCGGAGAAGAGTTCCAGCAGAAGCTCAGGCACCAGACTTCTCCCCCGCCAGCCAGGCCTCGCAGCAGCCCTTCGCCAGGGCGCGGACGCGGCCGATATAGGCGGCGCGCTCGGTCACGCTGATGGCGCCGCGGGCGTCCAGCAGGTTGAAGCGGTGGCTCGCCTTGATGCACTGGTCATAGGCTGGCAGGGCCAGCCCCTTCTCCAGCAGCAAGGCGCATTCGCGCTCCGCATCCTCGAAATGACGGAACAGCGCCGGCACGTCGGCGTATTCGAAATTGAAGGCGCTGAATTCCTGCTCGGCGCGGAGGAAGACCTCGCCATAGGTCACGCCCTGGCCATTGAAGTCCAGGTCGTACACATTCTCGACACCCTGGATGTACATCGCCAGGCGTTCGAGCCCGTAGGTCAGTTCGCAGGAGGGCACCTCGCAGGGGATGCCACCGACCTGCTGGAAATAGGTGAACTGCGTCACCTCCATCCCGTCGCACCAGACCTCCCAGCCCAGGCCCCAGGCGCCGAGGGTCGGGCTCTCCCAGTCGTCCTCGACGAAGCGGATGTCGTGGACCAGGGGGTCAATGCCCAGCGCCTTATAGCTGCCGATCAGCAGGCTTTGCGGGTCCGGCGGCGAGGGCTTCAGGATCACCTGATACTGATAATAGTGCTGCAGCCGGTTCGGGTTCTTCCCGTAGCGGCCATCGGTCGGGCGGCGACTCGGCTGGACATAGGCTGCCTTCCAGGGCTTCGGGCCAAGCGCGCGCAGGGTCGTCGCCGGATGGAAGGTGCCGGCCCCCACCTCCATGTCGTAAGGCTGCAGCACCAGGCAGCCCTGGGCCGACCAATAGGCGTGCAGCCGCAGGATGATCTCCTGAAAGCTGGGCGGCCGTGTCCCGGGCGCGGCCTGAGGGGTGCCCGGCGCCTGGGCCGGGACCACCCCCCCTTGGGTGCTGGCGATTTGCATAGCAGGTGTTTTGCCGTTTGCGTTGCGGCGCAACATAGTGGGAGGCCCCTGCCCACGGCAAGGAAGCCACCTCGGAGCCCGGATGCCCCCGAAATGACCGACACAGAAAGCCTGATCCGCGCCTACTATGCCGCCTTCAACCGGGGCGACCGGGAAGCAATGCTGGCCCTGCTCACGGAGGATGTGATCCACGACGTGAACCAGGGCCCGCGAGAGACCGGCAAGGACGCCTTCCGCCGCTTCCTCGGCCATATGGACCATTCCTACCGGGAGTCGATCCACGACCTCACGGTCATGGTGGACCATACCGGCCGCCGCGCCGCCGCCGAGTTCATCGTGGAAGGCGAGTATCTCGCGACCGATCCCGGCCTGCCCGAGGCGCGCGGCCAGCGCTACCGCCTGCCCGCCGGTGCCTTCTTCGAGATCGCGGATGGACGCATCGCCCGGGTGACGACCTACTACAACCTCCAGGACTGGATCCGGCAGGTCGGGGGCTGAGCGGCTCCGAGACCGGAGGGCGCGGGGTCGTTCGCGGCAGTGCCGCGAACCGGCGCCGTCAACTTGGAAGCGCCCCCTACAGCCCCAGCCGGGCCCAGGCTGCCCGCTCCTCCAGCGCCACGATGGCGGTCTCGGCGGAGAGGCCCGGCAGGAGGCGCCGCAGCAGGGGCGGCTTCGGCCCGCCCACCGGGATCAGCCGCGCCTTGGGGCCGAAGCGCCGCTTGGCCTCCCCCACCGCATCGCCCAGCCGGTCCGCGAGGCCCAATTCCACGGCCTTCCGGCCTGGCCAGAAGCGGCCGGTGAAGAGTTCTGCCTCCGGCGCCTTCAGCTTCGGGCCGCGGCGGGCACGGACCCAGGCGCGGAATTCGGCATGGAGGTCCTCCAGCAGGGTTTCCAGCCGCGCCGCATCCTCCGGCCGTTCCGGGCGAAAGGGGTCCCAGAAGCTCTTCTCCGTCCCGGCGGTGCGCAGCCGCCGCTCGATGCCGAGCTTGGAAAGCGCATCCTGGAAGCCAAAGCCGGCGGCGATGACGCCGATGGAACCCAGGATCGAGGCCGGGTCGGCCACGATCTCATCCGCCGCACAGGCGATCCAGTAGCCGCCGGAAGCCGCGGCATCCTCCACGCAGGCCACCACCGGCACCTTCTTCTCCTCCGCCAGCCGGCGGATCCGCCCGGCGATCAGGCTGGACTGCACCGGGGAGCCGCCGGGAGAGTTGATCGCCAGGAAGACAGCCGCCAGGCGCCGGATGCCGAAGGCCCGGTCCAGCACCGGCGCCGCGCTCTGCAGGCTGAGCCCGCCGCCGAAGCCGGTTCGGGGCGTGATGGGGCCCTGCAGCCGCACCAGGGCGATACGCGGGCGGGAATCGAAGGGGTTGAGCAGCATCATTCCCTATGTGTCCGCCTTCGCCTCGCCATCAAGATTGGCGCGCCATCAAGACAGGCGCGGCGCCGCATTGGCGCCCTCCGGGCTTGCCGCCGGACCCTGCCTTCGCCAGCCTGCCCAGGCTACAGGCAGGGGAGAAACCGGGATGTTCGATTTCAAGGGTAAGCGCGTGGTGGTCTGCGGCGGCAGCCGGGGAATCGGGCGCTCGGTCGCGCTGGGCTTCGCCGGGGCCGGGGCGAATGTCTCCATCTGCGCCCGCAGCGCCGGACCTCTGGAGGCGACCAGGGCCGAGATCGAGGCGCTCGGCGTCACCGCCCATGCCGCCCCTTGCGATCTGGCGGACGGCCCCGCCGTGCTGGCCTATGTCGAGAAGGCGGCGAAGGCGCTCGGCGGCATCGACGTGCTGGTGAACAACGCCTCCGGCTTCGGCGGGCCGGATACGGAGGAAGGCTGGAAGGCCGGGCTCTCGGTGGATGTGATGGCGACGGTCCGCGCCAGCCATGCCGCCCTGCCCTATCTGGAGCAGTCGCGGGGCTCCATCATCAATGTCTCCTCGATCTCCGGCTTCCGGCCTTCGGTGCGCACGCCGGCCTATGCGGCGGTGAAGGCGCTGCTGGTCAACTACACCTCCAGCCAGGCGGCGATGCTGGCACCCAAGGGAATCCGGGTGAACGGCGTGGCGCCCGGCTCCATCGAATTCCCCGGCGGGTCCTGGGAGCAGCGGCGGACCAGCGACCCTGCTCTCTACAACCGCATCCTGAGCAGCATTCCCTTCGGCCGCCTGGGCAGGCCGGAGGAGGTGGCGAATGTGGTACTGTTCCTCGCCTCCCCCCTCGCTGGCTGGGTGACAGGCCAGACCATCATCGTGGATGGCGGCCAGATGCTGAGCTAGGCGGTGGGGGAGATGCGCGCACCGATAGCCCGCCGGAGAGTGCTTGCCGCCCCCATCCTCGCGGCGCCGTCCCTTCTCCCCTTCCGGGGCGCGCGGGCTGCGGCCGGGGTGGATGCGGCAGGCCGCCTTGCCGATCTCGAAGGCAGGAGCGGCGGACGCCTCGGCGTCGCCGTGCTCGACACCGCCACCGGTCGCCGGATCGGCCATCGGGCGGATGAGCGCTTTCCCATGTGCAGCACCTTCAAATTCCTGGCCGTAGGCTTCGTGCTGGCACGGGTGGACCGGGGCCAGGAAAGTTTGGATCGCCGCGTCACCTTCACCGACAGGGATCTCGTGACCTGGTCCCCGGTGACGCAGCACCGCACCGGTGCGGCCGGCATGACCATCGCGGAACTCTGCGAGGCAGCGCTCACGCTCAGCGACAACACGGCCGGCAACCTGCTGCTGGCCAGTTTCGGCGGCCCGGTGGGGCTGACTGCCTATGCGCGCTCCCTTGGCGATGACGTCACCCGGCTCGACCGCTTCGAGACGGCGCTGAACGAGGCGATACCGGGCGATCCGCGCGACACCACCACTCCCGCGGCGATGCTGGAAAACCTGCGCCGGCTCGTCCTGGGGGATGCGCTGTCCGGACCCTCACGCAAGCAACTGACTGCCTGGCTCCTCGCCAACAGGACCGGCGACAAGCGCCTGCGCGCCGGCGTCCCGAAGGACTGGCGGGTCGGCGACAAGACCGGCACCGGCGACAATGGCGTCGCCAATGATATCGGTGTGTTCTGGCCCCCCGGCCGAGCGCCGATCATCGTCTCGGCCTATCTCGCCGAGGCGTCAGTGCCGGAGGAGGACCGCAATGCCGTGCTGGCGGAAGTCGGACGGATCGCCGCCGCAGGCGCATGAATCCGGAGTGGCACCGGACCGCATGAAGCTCACAGGCCGAGGGCCTGGCTGCGCAGCACCGTCGCCGGCCGGGACCGGACGAGATCCAGCCTCTCCAGCCGGCCCGTCATGGCGCCGGGCCAGAGCGGCGCCAGGATCTCAAGGGCACGCGCCGCAGCGCCGACCCGGCCGAGGGTGATATGCGGCATCCAATGGCCCGGCCGGTAATGGCCATCGCAGCGCAGCCCGTGCAGCGCCGCGACCAGCGCGGCCTGGCGCGCCAGCAGCCCGGCGGTGGGGACAAGCGCCACCCACAGCACCGGGTCCGTGCCGGGAAAGATGCCGAGGCCCGCCAGCTCGATGGGCATGGTGTCCCATTCCTCGGCCAGCAGCATCACCGTTGCATCCAGTTGCGGGACCGGCGCATCGTCCGGATAGACCGCCAAGGTGACGTGCGGCGGATAGCCGAGCCGCAGGCAGTCATCATCCAGGCCGGCTTCGGCCAGGGCCCGCCACATTGCCTCGATGGGGGCGGCGGTCCCGGCATCCAGCCGCAGGGTCACGGCAAAGGGCATAGGGCATCACTCCCCGACAGGCTTTCCACGCAAGCGCTTGATGCCGGCGCGACGTGTCTTGCCCTCCAGCCGCCGCAGCTTCGATGCCCGGGTCGGCCTGGTCGGCCGGCGTGGCGGCGGGGGTGGCGTCGCGGCCT
>CALGVL010000387.1 GCA_937930165.1 uncultured Acetobacteraceae bacterium | reverse complement strand
TCTTCCGATCTATCAACCAGGCGGTATTCCTCTGGGCCTATGAGAGCCTCGGGGACCGCGACCGCCGGCGCGCCGCCATGGCGGCCGACCCCGGCTGGGCGGAATTCGGCAAGGCGACCGCGGCGCTCGGCGCTTTGAAGCAGCAGACCACCATGATCCTGCATCCGACGGCCTTCTCGCCCATCCGGTAGGGCGCGCCACTCGCCGGCCCCGGGCGGGGCAGATCCTCCCGGGGCCGGAATTTTGCCCCTTCACGCGCATCACGCGAAGGGCTCCCATGCATGGACGCCCGGTGCGGGCGCCAATGCAATGGGGAGCACTCCATGTCCTTGAGACGATTCCTCGCCGCTGCCGTCGCAGCAGTCGGCCTTGCCGCCGGCAGCGCCCAGGCGGGCCAGACCTTCGATACCGTCAAGCAGCGCGGCATCCTCAATTGCGGCGTGAATGTCGGCGTCGCCGGCTTCTCCCTGCCGGACAGCCAGGGCGTGTGGCGCGGGATGGACGCGGATCTATGCCGCGCCGTGGCGGCGGCGGTCTATGGCGATCCGAGCAAGGTCCGCTTCGTGCCGCTGACCGCCGTGCAGCGCTTCACCGCCCTGCAATCGGGCGAGATCGACGTGCTGTTCCGTCAGACCACGCTGACCATGACGCGGGACACCACGCTCGGCCTGCGCATGGTCATCGTGAATCTCTATGACGGCCACGGCTTCATGGTGCGCCGCGACGCGAACATCAGTGATCCGAAGGAGATGGATGGGATGACCATCTGCCTCTCCCCCGGCACGACGAACGAGCTGGTGACGACCGACTGGTTCAGGGCCAACAACCTTCGTTTCACGCCCCTGCTGCAGGAGCGGATGCAGGACAACGCGACCGCCCTGCAGGCCGGGCGCTGCGATGCCATCGGCACGGATGCGACCCAGCTCGCCGCGCTGCGCAGCCAGTTTCAGAGGCCGCAGGATTTCGTCATCCTGCCGCAGCGCTTCTCCAAGGAGCCCTATGGGCCGGTTGTGCGGCGCGACGACCAGGAATGGTTCGACGTGATCCGCTGGACGGTCTCGGCGCTGATCCAGGCGGAGGAGCTGGGCGTTACCAGCAAGAATGCGGAGGAACTGCGCAAGACCAGCCAGAATCCCGAGATCCGCCGCCTGCTCGGCGTCGATCCGGTGCTTGGCCAGGCGCTGAAGCTGGACCCCGCCTGGGCCTATAACGCGATCCGCGCCGTCGGCAATTACGGCGAGCTGTTCGAGCGCAATCTCGGCCCCAATACGCCGATCGGGCTGGAACGCGGGATGAACCGGCTCTGGACCGATGGCGGGCTGATGTATTCCTGGCCGATGCGGTGAAGGGCTGAACGGTGTCCGGGCCTGTCGGTGACAGGCCCGGGGCCGCCCCGCTCAGGGCTGCATGTGGCTGCCGCCGCTCACCGTCATGTTCTCGCCGGTGATATAGACGGCGGCATCGGACAGCAGGAAGCAGACCAGGGGCGCGACCTCATGCGGCTCGGCATAGCGGCCCATCGGGATGCGCGCGAGGGTCTGGGCGGCGAAGCGCTCGCTGCGGATGGTCTCGGTCATCGGCGTCACCACCGTCCCGAAGCCCACGCTGTTGGCGCGGATGCCGTATTTCGCCCATTCCCGTGCCGCCGTCATCGTCATGCCATAAAGGCCGGACTTTGCGGCCGAGTAGTTGATCTGCCCGATCGAGCCGCGCTTGCCGGCGGTCGAGGAGATATTGACAATGGACCCCGTGGTGCCCACCGGCTGCGGCAAGGATTCGCGCGCCCGCGCCAGCATGTGCCGTCCGACCGCCTGCAGCATCAGGTAACAGCCGGTCAGGTTGACGTCGATCACCGCCTGCCATTGCTGGAAGGTCATCTTCTCGATCATCGCCGGGCGGGTGATGCCCGCGCAGTTCACCAGCCCGTGCACCGCGCCGAAGCGTTCGACCGCCTGGGCCACACAGGATTCGGCGAAGCCCTCCTCGGCGACATTGCCCTGCACCGGCAGGCTGCGGGCCTTGTCCATGCTGCCCGCC
>CALGVL010000386.1 GCA_937930165.1 uncultured Acetobacteraceae bacterium | reverse complement strand
ACCCGGCCCGCCGCGCCGCGCTGGGCCGGGCGGCGCGGGTCCAGGCGGTCCGCCGCTGGGATCGCCGACTGCTGGCCGCCCACTTCTGCGCGGTGGTCGAGGCCGCCGCCCGCCCGGCCGGCGCGACTGCCCTCGCCCCGGCATGAGCGCATCCCTGCCCGAACTGCACCTCGTCGCCGCGGCGCGTCCCAACCTGCCGAAGCTCGCCGCCCTCTGGCATGCGCTGGCGGAGGATGGGCCGCGCGGCCTGCGCCCTGTCCTGCTCCATACCGGGCAGCACCATGACCCGGCCCTGTTCGGCGGCCATCTCGCCGATCTCGGCCTGCCGGCGCCGGAGATCGCCCTCGGCATCGGCGGCGGCACGCATGCCGAACTCACCGGCCGCAGCATGATCGCCGCCGAGGCCGCCTGGCGTGCCCGCCGCCCTGCCCTGGTGGTGGTGGCCGGGGATGTGGATGGCAGCCTCGCCGCGGCCCTGGCCGCACGCAAGCTTGGCCTGCCCGTCGCGCATCTGGAAGCCGGGCTACGCTGCGACGACGCCGACATGCCGGAGGAGATCAACCGTCGGGCCATCGACGCCATCGCCACCCTGCTCTGGGCCCCGGACGAGGCCAGCGCCGCCCGGCTGCTGGCCGAGGGCCATCCGCCCGCCCGGCTGCGCGCCGTCGGCAATGCCATGGTGGACACGCTGCTGCGCAACCTGCCGGCCGCCCGTGCCCGGAGGCTACCTGAGGGGCTCTCCCCCGGCGCCTATGGCGTCGTCACCCTGCACCGTGCCGCCAATGTGGACGACCCCGCCGCCTTCGTCCGCCTGCTGCGCGGTCTGGAGCAGGCGGCCGCGCTGCTGCCCCTGGTCTGGCCGCTGCACCCGCGCGCCCGGGCGCGCCTCGCCGCGCATGGACTGGAGGTGCCGGCGGGCATCCGGCTGCTGCCGCCGCTCTCCTATCTCGACTTCCTTGGCCTGCTGGCCCGTGCCCGGCTGGTCGCCAGCGACAGTGGCGGGGTGCAGGAGGAGGCGACGGCCCTCGACCTGCCCTGCCTCACCCTGCGCCCGAGCACCGAGCGGCCGGTGACGCTGGAATCCGGCTCCAGTCGCCTGGTCCCGCCCGAGTCGCTGTCGGATGCGGTCGGCCAGGTGCTGGCCGGCGCCTGGCCGCATGCCCGGCCGATCCCGCTCTGGGACGGGCGGGCGGGGGCGCGGATGGTGGCGCATCTGGCCGAGTTCCTGGGTCTTGCGCCGTGACCGCCGCCCCCCTCGTCCTCCTCCTCTCCGCGGCGCATCCGCCGGACGACATACGGGTGGTGCGCAAGGAGGGCGCGGCGCTGGCCGCCGCCGGCTGGCGGGTGCGGCACCTGGCTCCCGGCCAGCCCACCGTGCCGCGCGCCGTCGAGGGCGTCGCCATCGAAACCTATCCCCACCGCCCCGGCTGGCTCGGCCGGCTACGGAACCTCCCTGCCCTGGTGCAGCGGGCAGCCCGAAGCGGCGCGGCGGTGCTGCATGCCAGCGAGCCGGATGCCTGGATCGCCGCCCTGCTCGCCGCCCGCAGGAGCGGCGCGCGGGTGGTGATCGATGTGCATGAGCATTATCCGAGTCGCCTCGATCCCCGCCTGTCTGTGCCCCTGCGCCCTCTCGCCCGCGCCATGCTGCGTGGCTTCTGCCGGTTCGCCGGCCGCGCCGCCGATGCGGTGGTGGTGGCGAAGGACGGGCTGGATGCGGATTTCGCCGCGCCCGGAAGGACGATCGCCGTGCGCAATTACGCGCAGCCGGTGCCGGTCGTGCCACGCCTGCATGCGCCCGGTCCGCTCACCCTGGTGCATGCCGGCGCCCTCACCCGTTCCCGCGGCTGGCCGCAGATGCTGGAGGCGCTGGCCCTCGCCCCGGCTGGCACCCGCCTTCGCCTCATCGGCCGCTTCACCGATGGCAGCGGGCCGGAATTCCAGGCCCGCGCCGCCGAACTCGGCCTGGCGGAGCGGATCGAGTCCCTGCCCTGGATGCCGCATACCGATGCCCTGGCAAGGATCGCGGAAGCCGATATCGGCCTGGTACTGTTCCAGCCGGGCGAGGAAAATCACCGCCTCGCCCTGCCGCACAAGCTGTTCGACTGCATGCTGGCCGGGCTGCCGGTGATCGCACCGGGCTTCGCCACCGAGGTCGCAGGCGTCATCCGCGCCGCCGGCTGCGGTGAACTGGTGGACAGCGCCAGCCCCGCCGCCATCGCCGCTGCGGTGCGCCGCCTGGCCGACCCGGACCGCCTCCAGGCGCTGGGCGCGGCGGGGCGAGCCGCGGCACTCGGCCCCTTCGGCTGGCCAGCCGAGGCGGCGCGGCTGGTGACGCTCTATCGCGAATTGGCGCCGCTGCCGTAGGCCCTGGCCGGTCTGGCGACGATCACCGCCTGTTGGTAGACTTCTCTCTCCCTCTTGCTACCCTGCCCGCCGCGCGGCGCCGGTCACGCGCTATCGTCGCCCGGTGCTGCCGCCACAGGCTGGTCCGCGGGCTGCCCACAGCATATGACAACGACATGGCCCGCCGCGCGCCGCACCGCATCCTGCTGAACCTTCTGCTCGACAGCCTGATCGCCGCCCTGGCCCTGCCGGTGACGATGCTGCTCGCTGCGCCCGCCTCCTGGCCGCCCGAGCCCTGGTGGTACGGCGCCATCCCCGGCGCCGTGGCGGCGCTGCTGGCGGCCGGGCTGCCGGTGCGCCTGCCGCAGCAATACTGGCGCTATGCCGGGCTGCGCGACCTGCTCGGCATCAGCGGCGCGGCAGTGCTGGCGGCGCTGCTGTTCTGGGGCGGGATCCATGCGCTCTCCGCCTGGCGCCCGTCCAACCCGGCCTTCCCGGTGATCCATGCCCTGGTGCTGGGGGTGCTGCTCGGCGTGCCGCGGGTCGCCGGGCGCATCCACCATTCCCGCCCCGGCCCGGATACCGGGATGGTACCGCAGCCCGTGCTGCTGGTCGGTGCCGGGGACGGGGCGGACCTCTTCATCCGGGCGCTGGCGGCGGAACGGAACCCCAGCTACCGCGTGATCGGCATCCTCTCCATGCGCTCGCGCCAGGCGGGGCGGCGCATCCAGGGGCACCCGATCCTCGGTACGGTGGACGACATCGCCCTGGTGCTGGAGCGGATGCGCGCCGAAGGCCGCCTGCCTGCCCTGATCGTACTGGCGACCCGGCATGTGCAGGGTCTCGCCCTGGAACGACTACTGGATGCCGCCGACCGGCATGGGGTGCCGGTGCGGCGCACCCCCTCCGTCACCACCCTCGACCCCGCCGCGCAGCGCCGGGCGGATCTGCTGGAGACCGGGGAGTCGCCCCGCCTGCAGCTCCGCCCCGTGGCGATCGAGGAATTGCTCGACCGCCCGCAGGTGCCGCTGGACCGCGAAGGCATGGCCCGCTTCATCCAGGGCCGCCGCGTACTGGTGACCGGCGCCGGCGGCACCATCGGCGGGGAGCTCGCGCGGCAGGTCGCCGCCCTCGGCCCGGCACAGCTTACCCTGCTGGACCATGGGGAATACGTCCTCTACGAGATCGACCTGGAGTTGCGGGAGCGGCACCCGGACGTGCCCCGCCGCGCCGTCCTGGCGGATGTGCGCGACGAGTTCCGCATCCGCCGGCTGTTCGAGGAGCTTCGCCCGGAGCTCGTCTTCCATGCCGCGGCGCTGAAGCATGTGCCGATGGTGGAGAACGACCCGCTGGAGGGGCTGCTGACCAATGCTCTCGGCACCCGCGTGGTGGCCGATGCGGCGCGGGCGGTGGGCTGCCGCGCCATGGTCTTCATCTCCACCGACAAGGCGGTGAACCCGACCAGCGTGATGGGCGCCAGCAAGCGCCTGGCGGAGATGTACTGCCAGGCGCTGGAGCGGGAGGCGCGGCAGGCCGGCCAGGGCATGCGCTGCGTCACTGTGCGCTTTGGCAATGTGCTGGGCAGCACCGGCAGCGTCGTGCCGCTGTTCCGCCGGCAGTTGGAGCGCGGCGGACCGCTGACCGTCACCCACCCCGACATGCGCCGCTACTTCATGACGGTGCGCGAGGCGGTGGGGCTGGTGCTGCAGGCCAGCGTCATCGGCGCCGAGGACCGCGCCGACCAGCCGCCGGAACTGGCCGAGGGCGGCATCTTCGTCCTCGACATGGGCAAGCCGGTGAAGATCGTGGATCTGGCGCGGCGCATGATCCGCCTCGCCGGGCTGCGGCCGGACCAGGATGTGGAGATCCGCTTCACCGGCCTGCGCCCCGGCGAGAAGCTGTATGAGGAGCTGTTCCACGGCCAGGAGCCGCCGCGGCCGACCGCCTTCCCCGGCCTGCTGGTGGCGACGCCGCGGACCGCCGATCCGGCCCTGGTGGGCCGCGCCATCGACGAGATCGCCGCCGCCTGCCGTGGCGGCCATCCGAGGCAGGCCCTGGCCCAGCTCTCCCGTCTGGTACCGGAATTCGATCACAACGCCGAAGCGGCGGAGCCTCGGGTAGCACGATAGCCGGCGATTGCCTCCTCGGGCGGAACGAACAGGAGGAGAAACGCCGGCTCGACCCATGCCGGACCCGGATTGTCCCGCGGTCACCAGGGCGATCCGCCACTCCTGCGCACCGCTGTTGCACGGCGACAGAAGCGGTGATTTTACCCCCCGCCGCGCCGGCGCTAAGCGGCCCCCCGAATTGCAGCGAGTCCCCGCATGACCGCCACCAACGACCGCCCCACCTCCCCCATCGCCTTTTTCGACATGAAGGCGCAGCAGGCGCTGATCCGGGCCGAGATCGATGCCGGCATCTCCCGCATCCTCGACCATGGCCGCTTCATCCAGGGGCCGGAGGTGGACAAGCTGGAGGCGAAGCTCGCCGAATTCTGCGGCGCGAAGCATGCGGTGGGCGTCTCCTCCGGGACCGACGCCTTGCAGATTGCCCTGATGGCGGAGGGGATCGGGCGGGGCGACGCGGTCTTCCTGCCCGCCTTCACCTATACCGCCACCGCGGAGGTACCGCTGGTCCTCGGTGCCACGCCGGTCTTCGTGGATGTGGAGGAAGGCAGCTTCAACATCGACGTCGCCGACCTCGCCCGCCGCATCGCCCTGGTGGAGAAGGAGGGGCGGCTGCGGCCGCGCGCCGTGATCGGCGTTGATCTCTACGGCCTGCCCGCCGATTGGCCGGCGATCCTGGAACTCTGCGCCGCCAAGGGGATGTTTGCGCTGGATGACGCGGCGCAGGCCTTCGGCGCCTCGCTGCATGGCAGGCGGCTCGGCGGCTGGGCGCAGGCCACGGCCTGCAGCTTCTACCCGACCAAGACCCTCGGCTGCTACGGCGATGGCGGCGCCATCATCACCGATGACCCGGAGCGCGCGGAACTCTACCGCTCCCTCCGCACCCATGGCGAAGGCAAGTCGCGCTACGAAGTGCTGCGCACCGGCATGAACGGCCGGCTGGACAGCATCCAGGCCGCCATCCTGTTGGCCAAGCTGCCGCTGCTGGAGGCGGAGCTGCAGGCCCGCCGCCGGGTCGCCACTTGGTATGCCGAGCGGCTGGCTCCGCCGGTTAGCATCCCGCAGGGCTTCGCCGGGGCAGAGAGCGCCTGGGGCATCTACACCATCCGCCTGCCCGATGCTGCGGCGCGGGGCCGGGTGCAGGCGGCGATGCAGGCGGCGGGTGTGCCCTCGGCCATCTACTACCCGAAGCCGCTGCACCGGCAGCCCGCTTATCTGGCGGCGCACCGGGCCGCCATCGCCGGGGAGCCGCCGCCCCTGCCAGTCAGCGAGGCGCTGTGCGAGCGCGTCCTCTCCCTGCCCATGCACCCCTACCTGACCGAGGAGCAGGTCGAGCGGGTCTGTGCCGCCGTGATGGCCGGGGTGTAATCGCGGACATCTTCGCGATCCTGGTTGAACCGGGACCCGTCGTCGCGCTTCCATGCCACAGCTTCCAGGCCGGAAGCCGTCATGGAGGGCCCTGGCATGCGCCGACGCTCCCTGCTGGCCGCGGCAGGTGCCGCGGCGCTCCTGCCACGCCGCGGGCCACATGCGGCGGAGGCGACCGGCGAGCCGGTGGATGTCCTGCTCGTCCTGGCGGTGGACGTCTCCCGCTCGGTCGATGAGGACGAGGCGCGGCTGCAGCGCGAGGGCTATCGCAGCGCCGTCTCAGACCCCGCAGTGGTCGAGGCGATCCGCGGCGGCATGATCGGCGCCATCGGCATCGCCTATGTCGAATGGGCCGGCGCCGAGTTCCAACGCCTGGTGCTGCCCTGGACGCGCATCGCCGGCCCGGCGGATGCCGCGGCTTGGGCCAGGCGGCTGGAGGAGGCGCCGCGCGCCTCGCTCTCCTGGACCTCGATCTCCGCCGGGCTCGAATTCTCCCGCAACGTTCTGGCGGAGGCGCCCTTCGAGGCCAGCCGCCGGGTCATCGATGTCTCCGGCGACGGGGTGAACAACAGCGGCGGCTCGGTCGAGGCGGCACGCGACCGGGCGGTGGCGGAGGGCATCGTCATCAACGGCCTGCCCATCGTGAACGACCGCCCGACCTTCGGCCGCCCGCCGCCCATGCCGCTGGACGAATACTACCGCGAGAGCGTCATCGGCGGGCCCGGCGCCTTCGTCATCGCCGCCGAGGACTTCGAGAGCTTCGGCAACGCGCTGAAGCGCAAGCTGATCCGGGAGATCGCCGGCCTGCCCGGGCCGGTGACCGCCTAATCGGCCGGCGCCTCCGCCCGCACCACCGGCGGGTCCGGAGGCGGTTCTTCCGGCGGCGCGCTCTGCAGCAGGTCGAGGCAGCCCCGCACCACCGGGACGCAGGCGGCGTTGCGCGTCGGCCCCAAATCCGCGGCACTGCTGTAGCTCAGCCGGGTGACGCGCCCCTGCTCCAGCTCGGAGGTCGCGCGGCAATCGCCGCCACCATTGAGGCTGAAGCCGCCGCCGACCATCGGCAGGTTGACTGACAGGCCGCCGGAGCTGGCCGTGTTGCGCTGATCAGGTCCAGTAACGCGGCGTCACCCCGTTCGTGTCCCTCGCCTCTCCCACCCGGTCGGGCACGCCGGCACAGAGTTGCAGGTCCACTTCGGGCAAGCCTGGCAGGCTATATTGGGCGCAGCCGGACAGTCCCGGAAGCAGCATCGCGCAGGCGGGTCCTGGGTGCCTTCGCCTCAGCGTTCCACATCCTCGATAGACAGGCCGAAGGCGGCGACGCCCTCCGCGAGCAGGTCACCCACCATGTCCATGTTGAGCAGGTAGCTGGCGGCGTCCTGCCCCTCGTTCCGCTCGGCGGCCAGGCGGACGGCATCGGCCCAGTCCTCCGGCCCGTAATCGCCGCGGCCGACCCAGGCCAGGGCGATCAGGGCCGCCTGCTCGTCCTCGTTCAGGTCGTCGATGAATTCCCGCAGGGCGTCGTCCGTCAGGTCATCCGGGCGCTCCCGGAGGAAGCCAGCCTCGCTGGTCGTATCCCCGTCCTCGCCGTTGTCGAGATCGCTCTCCTCGGTCCCCTGGATGGCACGGGCGAGATCCACCACGGTCGCCACCGTCTCCAGGCTGATGCCGAGATCCACCTCGTCGTCGTCAGAGTCCGCCATGCCTTCGCCACCTTCCGGACCACCGGGTAAGGCCGCAGGAGGCCAAGGGTTCCACTCCCTGCTGCGGGAAAGCCCCGGCCACGCAGGCCGGGGCTAGTTGGGCATGTGGCGGGGCCGGCCCGCAAGTCTCTCGGATTTGAGACATTCGCAGGAAGGCCCGTGGGGTGGGCCGGCGGGGGAGAGTGGCGAGGGGCAGCCCCGCATGGCGATGGTCCTGGCCATGCAGGGGCCTTTCGGCACACCCCGCCGGGGCGGGGTCAGCGGCGCCGCAGCGACCGCAGGTCGCGCACCGCCCCGCGCGCGGCGCTGGTCGCCAGGGCGCCATAGGCCTGCAGCGCCGTCGAGACCTGCCGCTTGCGCGGCAACGCAGGCTGCCAGGCAGCATCGCCGCGCGCTTCCATGGCGGCACGGCGGCGGGCCAGTTCCTCCTCCGGCACGGCCAGGTGGATGCGGCGGTTGGGGATATCGATCTCGATCCGGTCGCCATCCTCGACCAGGCCGATCAGTCCACCTTCCGCCGCCTCCGGCGAGACATGGCCGATGGAGAGGCCGGAGGAGCCGCCGGAGAAGCGGCCATCCGTCACCAGGGCGCAGAGCTTCCCGAGGCCCTTCGACTTCAGATAGCTGGTCGGGTACAGCATTTCCTGCATCCCCGGCCCGCCGCGCGGCCCCTCATAGCGGACGATCACCACATCGCCGGGCTTCACCGCCCCGCCCAGGATGCCCTCCACCGCCGCGTCCTGGCTCTCGAAGATCCGCGCCGGGCCGGAGAAGGTGAGGATGCTGGCATCCACGCCGGCCGTCTTCACGATGCAGCCATCCTCGGCGAGGTTGCCGTAGAGCACCGCGAGGCCGCCATCGGCGGAGAAGGGATGCGCCGTGTCGCGGATCACGCCCTTCTCCCGGTCCAGGTCCAGGCTGTCCCAGCGGCGGTCCTGGCTGAAGGCCACGGTGGTCGGCACCCCGCCCGGCGCGGCGCGGTAGAAGGTATGCACCGCCTCATTGGTTGTGCGCCGGACATCCCATTCCGCCAGCGCCTCGGCCAGGGTCGGGGAATCCACCCGGCTGACGGAGGTATCCAGCAGCCCGGCCCGGTCCAGCTCTCCCAGGATGCCCATGATGCCGCCGGCGCGGTGGACATCCTCCACATGCACATTGGCGACGGAGGGTGCGACCTTGCACAGCACCGGCACGCGGCGGGACAGGCGATCAATGTCCTTCATGGTGAAGGGCACGCCGCCTTCGTTCGCCGCGGCCAGCAGGTGCAGCACCGTGTTGGTGGAGCCGCCCATGGCGATGTCCAGCGTCATCGCATTCTCGAAGGCGGCGAAGGTGGCGATGCTGCGCGGCAGGACGGACATGTCGTCCGTCTCATAGTGCCGGCGGGTGATCTCGACGATCTTCCGCCCCGCTTCCAGGAACAGCCGCTTGCGGTCGGCATGGGTGGCGACCAAGGTGCCGTTGCCGGGCAGGGCCAGGCCCAGCGCCTCGGTCAGGCAGTTCATGGAATTGGCGGTGAACATGCCGGAGCAGGAGCCGCAGGTCGGGCAGGCGCTGCGCTCGATGACCTGCACCTCCTCGTCCGTCACGGTACTGTCGGCCGCGACGACCATGGCGTCGATCAGGTCCACGCTGCGCTTCTCGCCGCGGTGGACCACCTTGCCGGCCTCCATCGGGCCGCCGGAGACGAAGATGGTCGGGATGTTCAGCCGCATGGCGGCCATCAGCATGCCCGGCGTGATCTTGTCGCAGTTCGAGATGCAGACCATGGCATCCGCGCAATGCGCGTTGACCATGTATTCGACGCTGTCGGCGATCAGCTCCCGCGACGGCAGGCTGTAGAGCATGCCGTCATGGCCCATGGCGATGCCGTCATCCACCGCGATGGTGTTGAATTCCTTGGCGACGCCGCCGGCGGCCTCGATCTCCCGCGCGACGAGCTGGCCGAGATCCTTCAGATGCACATGGCCGGGGACGAATTGGGTGAAGCTGTTCACCACGGCGATGATCGGCTTGCCGAAATCGCCGTCCTTCATACCGGTGGCGCGCCAGAGTCCGCGGGCGCCGGCCATGTTGCGGCCATGGGTGGTGGTGCGGGAGCGATAGGCGGGCATGCTGGGGTCCCGGAAGAAAGTTGCGTCCGGCCCCGGCCACGCTTCACGCTTCGGACAGGGCGATGCCGAAGTCTAGCGCCTCCGTTGCCGGGCGGCCACCCTCGCCCCCTCGGGGTGCCCCTGACCGCCCGCCGGGCCGCTCAGACCCGCATCGGCATCAGGACGAAGAGCGCCTCCGGCTTGTCCTTGTCCTGCACCACGGTGGGCGCGGAGCCGTCAGCGAATTTGAACACCACCGTCTCGCCGATCTGGTCGGTGATGTCGTTCAGATAGCGGGCCTGGAAGCCAATCTCGAGCGGCGCGGCCTCGTAGTGGACCACCTCCGCGTCCAGCTCCTCCTGCGCCTGTCCCTGCTCGGCGCTGCTGGCGGAGAGCAGCAGGTGGTTGCGGTCCAGGCTGAGCTTCACCGGGCGGGACCGCTCGGTGCTGATGGCGGCGACGCGGCTGACGGCCTCGGCGAAGGCCTTTTTGTCCACCTGGAGGATCTTGTCGTTGCCGCGCGGGATCACGCGCTCATATTCCGGGAAGGTGCCATCGATCAGCTTGCTGGTCAGCTGCACCGTGCCGATGTCGAAGCGGATCTTGGTGTCGGAGAGGCGGATGGTAATCTCGTCCTGCGTCTCCTCCGCCAGCTTGCGCAGCTCGTTTACCGTCTTGCGGGGGATGATGACGCCGGGCATGCCGGCGGCGCCGTCGGGCAGCGATTCCTCCACCCGCGCCAGGCGATGGCCGTCCGTCGCCACGGCCCGCAGCACCTGGGTGCCGTCGCTTTCGGTGGCGTGCAGGAAGATGCCGTTCAGGTAGTAGCGCGTCTCCTCCGTGCTGATGGCGAAGCGGGTGCGGTCCACCAGCTCCCGCAACTGTCCGGCGGGGAGGGAGAATTGGTGCGGCAGCTTGCCCTCGGTCATGGAAGGGAAGTCGTCCACCGGCAGGACAGCCAGGTCGGTGTTGAAGCGCCCGGCGCGGAGCTTCAGCGGGGCGTCGCCGCCGGCATGGTCCAGCTCAATCCTGGCTCCCTCCGGCAGCTTGCGGACGATCTCATAGAGGGTCGCGGCCGGGGCGGTGGTGCGGCCCGGGCGGGACACATCCACGCCCGGCACTTCCTCGACCACCGCGATTTCCATGTCGGTCGCGGTCAGGCGCAAGGCGCCATCCTGCGCGGCCAGCAGCACATTGGCCAGGATGGGGATGGTGTTGCGGCGTTCCACCACGCTCTGCACATGCGCGAGCGCCTTGAGCAGGATCGCCCTTTCGACCGTGAACTTCATGCCACCCAGGTCCCCCCGGCCTTCGCGCCGTACCGTTTCGCTGCCCTGCCCCGCCCGCCAGGCCCTCCCCCAGGGCGTGGCCGGTGGGCCAAGGGGGCACATATCCTATCAGCGCGGAGTCGCAAGGGTAAGGTAGGGTTTTCACCGATTTCGACCAAGCCCCACCCTGCGCCGGGCGGGGCCAGGCTGGGCTCAGCTTTCCAGCATCTTCCGCAGCAGGGCCACGTCCTCGGCGAAGCTGGCATCCTGGGCCATCAGCTCGGCCACGCGGGAGACGGCATGCATGACCGTGGTGTGGTCCCGGTTGCCGAAGCGGCGGCCGATCTCCGGCAGGGAGCGCTGGGTGAGCTGCTTGGCCAGATACATCGCCACCTGCCGTGGACGCGCCACGTTGCGGGCCCGGCGGGCGGAGGACATGTCGGTCAGGCGCAGGTTGTAGTGCTCGGCGACCTTGCGCTGAATCTCCTCGATCGAGACCCGTTTCTCATGCGCGCGCAGCAGGTCATGCAGCACCTCATGCGCCGATTCCAGCGTGATCGGCCGGCCGAAGAGGTTGGCATGTGCCACCAGCCGGTTCAGCGCCCCCTCCAGCTCCCGCACATTGGTGGTGATCTTGTGGGCGAGCAGTTCCAGTACCTTCAGCGGCACCGGCACCTGCGCCGCCGCCGCCTTGGCCTCCAGGATGGAGAGCCGGAGTTCATATGTGGTGGCGTGGATATCGGCCACCATGCCGCAGCCGAGCCGGGTACGCAGCCGGTCCTCGATGCCCGCGAGGTCCGAGGGCGGCTTGTCCGAGGAGACGACGATCTGCTTGCCCTGGTCCACCAGGGCATTGAAGGTGTGGAAGAATTCCTCCTGCGTATTGTCCTTGCCGATGAGGAATTGCAGGTCGTCGATCATCAGCACATCGACGGCGCGCAGCGTCTCCTTGAACTCCATGGTGTTCTGGCTGCGCAGGGCCGCGATGAAGCGGTACATGAATTTCTCGGCCGACATGTAGGCCACGGTGCGCGCCGGATGCATCTCCCGGATGGCCCAGGCGATGGCGTGCATCAGATGCGTCTTGCCCAGGCCCACGCCGCCATAGAGGAAGAGCGGGTTGAAGCCCGGCGAAGCCGGCTTCTCCGCCACCCGGCGGGCACAGGCATAGGCGAATTCGTTGGGCTTGCCGACGACGAAGCTGTCGAAGGTGAAGCGCGCCTCCAGCGGGGCCACCCAGTCGGAGCGCGGCTCCGCGGCGCGCATCTCGGCGGGTCGGGAGGTCAGGCTCTCGGCCAGTCCGGCCGGCTCGGGGCGGGCGCC
>CALGVL010000385.1 GCA_937930165.1 uncultured Acetobacteraceae bacterium | reverse complement strand
ATCTCCACGCCGGCGGTCAGCGCCTGGATCCAGCGCAGCTTCGGCATCCGTGCCAGCAGGCCGGGCGGCGCACCCCAAGCGAGGATGGCATCGGCGCGGTCGAGCAGGGCGGCATCCGGCACGGCGGCGCGGGGGAGCGCCACCAGCTCGCAGCGCTCCGCCAGCCCGGCCCGTTCGGCCGCCTGGCGATAGGTGTCGGCCTCGTCCAGCCAGAGCAGGATGGTCGGCATGACTCACTCCCTCGGGAGCACGGGGCAGGCCCGGCCCGGCAGCATTACCAGAACTAGGCTCTACCCCATGCGGCCGGCCTGTGCCACCGGCGCCGGCAGGCTGGCACCCAGGCTGCAAGAACGAGGAAGGCGCAACCGGCAGCGCGAGGGATTGCAGGTTCGCCGCCAGGTCCGGGTGCTGCGGCGCCGCCAACCATTCCTTGATAACCGGCCTGCCCGTCGCCTCATGCGAGGTCGCCTCATGCGAGACTGAGGCGGACGCGCCGCCGCCAGGCCGGGCAATGCCCGCCAAGCAGGGGATCCCGGCTGGCGCCCCGGCGTCGCCCTGACGAGGTAGTAAGGTAACCTGGCAGATGGTCTCGGAACGGGCCCTGGGGGTGCAGCATGCCCCGTGGCACCGCAGCGGCCGGCCCGCCCGTGCCCGCCGCAGGAGGCGACGGAATGAGCCTGGTGCTGGGGGAGGTATCGTTGCGCCGGGGTCGGACCGTGCACCTGCACCCCACCAGCCTCGCCCTCCCCCGGCTCGCTGAAGGTGCTGCTCGGCCCGACACTTGCGGGCAGGACCACGCTTCTGTGGCTGGCGGCGGGGCTCGACCGGCCGAGTTCCGGCCGCATCCTTGCGGAGGGACGGGATGTCACCGGCCTGTCGGTACGCTGGCGCCGCATCGCCATGGTCTACTAGCAATTCATCAACTACCCGACGCTGACCGTCTTCGAGAACATCGCCTCCCCCCTGCGCGTCGCCGGCTTGCCACGGGCGGAGGTGGAACGCATGCCGCTGGCCGCGACGCTGCCCGAAGGTGTCTCGCCCGGGGACGCGGCCTGGCTCGGCTTCGATCCGGCGCAGACATACATCTATGCCGATAGCCGGCTGGCCGCGGGGGAGGGCTGAGCCATGGCAGGGCCGCGCAACCACCGCGCCTGGTTCCTGGTGTTGTCGGTGGTGCTGATGGTCACCTTCGGCGCGGTGGTGCCGCTGATGACGGTGGTCAACTACTCGGTGCAGGGCACCTTCGTGAACAACGAGTTCTCCTGGAACGAGCCCGGCTGGTTCCGGGAGTTGCTGGATCCCTCCTCCGATCTCGGCGGACGGTTCTTCGATGCGCTCTGGTGTGGCCTGCTCTTCTCCGCGCTGATTCTGGCGATCGAGGTGCCGCTCGGCATCGCGGCCGCGCTTGCTTTGCCGCGGCGCGGCATCGGCGTAGCCTTCTGCCTGGTGGTGACGGCCTTGCCGCTGCTGATCCCCTGGAAGGTGGTGGGCACCATCTGGCAGGTCTTCGCGCGCGGCGACATCAGCCTTCTGGGCACCACCGTGAACGGCCCCGGGATTTCCTACAATTACACGCAGAATCCGCTGGCGGCCTGGATCACGCTGATCCTGATGGATGTCCAGCACTGGACATCGCTGGTGGCACGGCTCTGCTATGTCGGGCTGCGTGCCATACCGAATGCCTACTACCAGGCGGCACGGGTGGACGGGGCCAGGGCCTGAGCGGTGTTCTGCGCCGTCCAGTTGCCGAAGCTGCAGCATGTGCTGACCATCGCCGTGCTGTTGCGCTTCATGATCTATACCGAGCCCTTCGTCGTCACCGGCGGCGGACCGGGCAACGCCACCACCTTCCTGTCCATCGGCCTGGTGAAAATCGCGCGCTCGGCCAGTTCGACCTGGGTAAGGCCGCGGCCATGTCCATCGTCTATGGCCTGATCATCCTGACGGTCTGCTGGGTCTTCTACACCACCACCACGCGCGCCGACGCCGTGACGGAGGCGCGGGAATGAGCGCCCCCGTTCAGGCCCGCACCATCGACACCCCACGGCCTGCCCAGCCGGCCGCCTATGCCTTCAGCCGCTACCGCTTCCTGGGCGATAAGCACCTGTTTTTCTGGCCGCTGTCCAACCGCATGGCGCCCCCGGCGGTCTTCGTCCTGCCCTTCCTCCGGCTCTACAGCGCCATCGGGCTGTTCGACACGCCATTCACGGTGGCACTGGCGCATTGCCTGTTCAATGTGCCGCTGGTGATCTGGATCCTGGAAGGCTTCATGTCCGGCGCGCCACGTGAGATCGACGGCTATTCCTTCCCGGTCTTCTTCGTAAAGCTGTTCCTGCCGCTGATCGCCTGCTGGTGGCAGCGGGAGTGCTGACCATCATCCCCGGCGCCGTCGTCATCTGGTTCGTGCACAACCACATCGCCCTGGGCCGTGTGTAGAAGGAGCCGGCGCGATGGGCTGGGTGGCCTGGACCTGCCCGACCGCCCTCTTCTGGGCCGCCATTGCCGGGCTGCTGGCCTGCATGCCCCTGCTCGCCGCGCTGCGGCCGGAAACGCCGCGCATCGGCATGCTGGACCTCGCCACGATGCGGGGCGACCGTCTGTTCCTGTCGCTGCTGCTCGCCGCCTTCATCCACCAGGCTTGGATCGGCCTGGTGGGACTGCACGCCTGGGGCGCCCTTGCCATCGCGCTGGGCGTCGCCGTCGCGTTGTTCCACTGGGCCTGACGCCCGGTGCAATCAGCAGGGAGGGGAGGAAAGGATGTCGCAGGATCAGGGGGTCGGCCGACGCGGCTTCACCACCGGTGCGGCGGGGACGCTGGCAGCGCCGGCGCTGCTCAGCCTCCCGCGCCACGGCTTCGCCCAGGCACAGAGCGCAGCGTTGGGTGGAGCAGGAATTCCAGCCCTCCCCCCTCCCCCGTGACCAGCAGATGCAGGAGATGAAATTCTTCATCCGCGCCGCGCAGCCCTTCCGTGGCCAGGACATCAATGTGGTGTCGGATACGATCACGACCCATGAATGCGAGGCCCGCACTCTGGCCCGCGCCTTCTCCGAGATCACCGGCATCAACCTGCGGCACGATCTGCTGCAAGAAGGCGATGTGGTCGAGAAGATCCGGACCCAGATGCAGTTTGGCCGCAATGTCTATGACGTCTAGGTGAATGACAGCGATCTGATCGGCACGCATTTCCGCTACCAGCAGATGGTGCCGCTGACCGACTGGATGGCTGGCGAGGGCATCCCGGGCCGGACCGGCGACGAAGTGCCGCAGCTGATCGTGCCCGCACAGACCCAGGCATGCCGCCATCGGCTGCAGGCTCTTGCGCTCACTGGGGCCGAGTAGCCCACGCAGGTAGAATAGCGCCCAGCTTCGCCGCATCTTGTGCCCGAGCACGGCAAGAAACGGCTCAAGCTAGGTCTCCAGATCCTGCACAGCACGACCCATACTCGCCTCTCGATCCCGGACATCTCAGCCTA
>CALGVL010000384.1 GCA_937930165.1 uncultured Acetobacteraceae bacterium | reverse complement strand
GACATCTTCTTCGTGCCGTCGCGCAGGGACATGACGCGCGCGGCGACGCCCTGGATCAGCGGCTCGATGGTCGGGAAGAAGTCCACGCCGTAGTCGTGGTTGAACTTCTGCGCGATGTCATTGGCGAATTCCAGGTGCTGCTTCTGGTCCTCGCCCACCGGCACCTTCACCGCGTGATAGGCGTGGATGTCCGCCGCCATCAGCGCCGGGTAGACATAGAGGCCGGCGCTCGCCGCCTCCCGGTCCTTGCCGGCCTTGTCCTTGAACTGCGTCATCCGGTTCAGCCAGCCGATGCGGGCGACGCAGTTGAAGATCCAGGCCAGCCGCGCATGGGCATGCACCTGGCTCTGCAGGAAGAAGATGCAGCGCTTCGGATCCAGGCCGCAGGCCAGCAGCGCCGCCGCCATCTCCCGCGTCTGCTGCGTGAGCTGCTTCGGGTCCTGCCAGACGGTGATGGCATGCAGGTCCACGACGCAGAAGATGCACTCATGGTCGTCCTGCAGCGGCACCCAGTTGCGGATGGCGCCGAGGTAGTTGCCGAGGGTCGGGATGCCGGAAGGCTGGATGCCGGAGAAGACGCGCTGCATGGGAGAGGGACCGTCGTAAGACTTGGGGCAGGGTGATCCCCCGCCTGGGCGGGCAGGTCAAGGGCGCGAACGCCCATGCTTCCGCCACCGTTCCGTCAGGCCGGGCGTCGCCGCCGGCGCAACAGCCCACGCAGCTCCCGCAGGTCCAGCGCCTGCAGCAGATGCGCCGCGGCGAAATACACCACACTCCCGGCGCCGATCAGTGCCGCCAGCGAGGCGTAGCGCAGCGGGCCGGCGACGGGGAAAAGCAGCGGCTCCAGCAGCAAAATCGCCACCCCCATCAGCAATGCCGCCGCCAGCAGCCGCGGGACGCGCCTGCGCAGCCGCCGGTCCAGCACCAGTTGTCCGCGCCGTGCCAGCAGCCAGCCCAGCATCGCCGCGTTGAACCAGGCCGAGATCGCGGTGGCCAGCGCCACGCCCACATGCAGCAGCCACTGCGTCAGCACCAGGTTCAACGCCAGGTTCAGCGCCACCGCCGCCAGCCCCACCTTCACCGGAGAGGCCGTGTCTCCCCGCGCGAAGAAGCCAGGGGCGAAGACCTTCACCAGCACATAGGCCGGCAGGCCGAGCGCATAGGCCGCAAGCGCCGCCGCCGTCGCCGTCCCCGCCTCCGGGCCGAAGGCACCGCGCTGGAACAGCACCGAGATGATCGGCATGGCCGCCACCGCCTGCCCCACCGCCGCCGGCAGGCAGAGCAGCAGCGCCATCTCCATCGCCCGGTTGGTGGTGCGGTGCGCCGAGAGGCTCTCCCCCGCCCGCACCTGGCGGGACAGGAGCGGCAGCATCGCCGTGCCCACCGCCGCGCCGATGACGCCCAGCGGCAATTGCCCCACCCGGTCTGCGTAATAGAGGTAGGACACCGCCCCCGAGGGCAGCAGCGAGGCGATGATGACGTCGATCGCCAGGTTGAGCTGCGTCACCCCCGCGCCGATCACCCCCGGCACCATGCGCGTCAGCACCTGCCGCACCTCCGGCGTGATGGCGGGCGGGCGCAGGATGCGCAGCCCCATTCCCGCCCGGGCGCAGGCCCACATCACGATGCCGAGTTGCACGATGCCGGAGACCATCACCCCCCAGGCCAGGGCATGGGCCGGCGTCGCCACATAGGGCGTCAGGCCGAGCAGCGCCGCCATGGAGAGCAGGTTGAAGAAGACCGGGGCCGCCGCCGCCGCGGCAAAGCGGTCCAGCCCGTTCAGCACGCCCGAAACCAGGGCCGTCAGGCAGATGAAGAGCAGGTAGGGGAAGGTAATCCGCGTCAGCTCCACGGCCAGCGCGAATTTCGCCGGCGTGGCGGAGAAGCCTGGCGCCAGCACGGTCATCAATTGCGGCATGAAGACGATGCCGAGGATGACCAGGCTGGAGAGCCAGAGCGTCATCAGCGCCGCCATGCGCTCGGCAAGCTGGCGCGCCACCTGCGGCCCCTGCACCGCCAGCGTCCCGGCGAAGGCGGGGACGAAGGCGGCGTTGAAGGCGCCCTCGCCGAACAGGCGGCGGAACAGGTTGGGCAATTTCAGCGCCACGAAGAAGGCATCCGCCATCGGCCCGGCCCCGAGCCGGGCGGCGATCAGCATGTCGCGCGCGAAGCCAAGCACGCGGCTGGCCATGGTCCAGCCGCCGACGGTGAGGACGCCTCTGAGCATCCGCGCGTGGTAGCGCGGAATCCCGGCAGCGGCGAGGGCGGGCGCATGCCGGCAGGATCGGGCACCGGAACTTGTCTCGCCAGGGTGGCGGGCTGCGGCAGTCAGTCCCCGGTCCTGCTGCGCCGCGGGAAAAGAGCGGCGTCGCGCCCAGCTGTTTATTCCTCCGCCAGGCTGCCCGGATCCTGCCGTCCGCCGCCCTGCCCCGGATCCTGCCCCGCCGGCCGGTTCGCCGCCGGTTCCGCCTGCCGGACCGGGATGTTCACCGGCCCGCCCGGCGCCCCTGGATCAGTGCGGTTGTTGTCGTCGCCCGGATGGGGATCGTAGTCCCCCGGCGTGACGCCGCGCTTCTCCGGATCGTGTTGGTCCTTGCGGTAGTCATGCGGCCCGACATTGGCCGGGCGGGCGGACTTCTCGCCACCGAGCCAATTCTTCAGACCTTCCGTGGTGCCCTTCGCCATCGCCTGCGCTCCCAATGCTCAGAGGGGGAACGCGGCAAGGGGCATCCCGGTGCAGCGGCACGGCGGCGGGAGGCACTGAAGCATCCCGGAACGAACGCCCGAAAATTTACGGTCGGTGTCGTGGAGTTCGATGCTGCAAGCGTGCGGGGCTTCCGAAGCTTCTCCGACAGGACGCGATTCCTCGGTGCCGGGCCATGGCTCGCCAGCAAGATCGGCAGGAAATTCTCGACGGTCAGGGCCGAGGTCACCAGGGTCAGCACGGTGCGCGGCGACAGCTTTCCGAATGCCGAGGTCTTCGCCGTTTGATCGGCGAGCATGCGGGTTCCGTGCTCGGGACATTCCCGGTCAATGTCGTGTCGCGCCCGTGCATGGGAAGTAGGCCACCGGCAGCCCTGCGCGAGTGCCGGCGGCGGCCGGAGCCGTATCCCGGGCCTTCCCCCGGAGCATCCCGGGCGGCGGTCAGACCTCCGCCGCCACCGTCCGGACCGCCGGGCCGCCACTCTCCCCGCCCGGGGGCACCAGCGCCGCCTCCACCGCCTTGCGCAGCCCGGCCAGCTTGCGCTCGTTCTCCACTTTCAGGCCGAACACGTCCTTCACATAGAACACGTCCACCGCGCGTACGCCGTAGGTGGTGATATGCGCCGAGGCGATCTGCAGCCCCTGCGCGCTGATCGCCGCCGTCACATCATGCAGCAGGCCGGGCCGGTCGCGGGCATTCACCTCGATGATGGTGTGGGTGTTGCTGGCGTGGTTGTCGAAGACCACGCGCGGCGGAACAGTGACGGCGCGCAGCCGCGCCGGCTCCCGCCGGACCTTGGCGATCTCCTCCGCCAGCCGCAGCCGGCCGGAGAGCGACTGCTCGACCACCACGGAAAGCCGCGCCAGCCGGTGCGGCGCATCGAAGGCGCCGCCGGCCGCGTCCTGCACCCAGAAGGTGTCGAGCGCCATGCCGTTGGTCAGGGTATGGATGCGCGCATCCACGATGGAGGCGCCGGCCACGGCAAAGGCGCCGGCGATCTGGCTGAACAGGCCCGGATGGTCCGCGGCATAGACCGTGACCTCGGTGACCGCGCGGGATTCCATGACGCGGGTGCGTACGGTGAGCGGCGCCCCGGTCGCCTCCGCCTCCCGGATCATGCCGGCATGGCGGGCATGCGTCTCGGCATCGAAGGAGAGCCAGTAGCCGGAATAGCCGAGGGAGAGGAAATGCTCCCGGTCCGCCTCCGGCCAGGCTTCCAGCATCGCGGCGGCGGCCTCCCGCGCGCGGGCCACGCGCACGTCGCGTTCCGGCACGGAAAGCCCGCCGGCCAGCACCTCGGCGACGCGCCAGTAGACCTCCCGCAGCAGGGTCGCCTTCCAGCCGTTCCAGACCTTGGGCCCGACCGCACGCATATCGGCGACGGTCAGCACCAGCAGCAGGCGCAGCCGCTCCGGCGACTGCACCAGGTCGGCGATGTCGAGGATGGTCTTCGGATCCTCGATATCGCGCTTGAAGGCGGTCTGGCTGATCAGCAGGTGGTGCAGCACCAGCCAGGAGACGGTCTCCGTCTCCTCCGGGGAGAGGCCGAGCCTGGGACATACCTCCTGCGCGATGCGGGCGCCGAGTTCGGAATGATCGCCGCCGCGGCCCTTGGCGATGTCGTGCAGCAGGGTCGCGACGTAGAGGGCGCGGCGGGACTGCAATTGGGGCAGCAGGTCGCTCGCCACCGGCGCAACCTCGGCCAGCTCGCCCCGTTCAAGCTGCTGCAGGACGCGGATGGCCTCGATCGTGTGCTCATCCACGGTGAAGACGTGATAGGTGTCGAACTGCATCAGCCCGACGATGCGCGCCCATTCCGGGATGAAGCGGGAGAGGAATCCCGTCTTGTTCATCATCCGCAGCCAGGTGGCCGCATCCTTGCCGGTCAGCAGGTCCAGGAACAGCGCATTGGCTTCCTCATGGCCGCGCAGCTTGCTGGCGTGATGGGCGTTGCGGATCATCGCCCGGATCGCCAGCGGATGGATCTCCAGCTTCCGGTCGCGCGATGCCTTGAGGATGCGGAGCATCAGCACCGGCTCGCGCGAGAAGTCGCGGTTGGGCGGCGCCGCCACCAGCTTGCCGTCGGCGAAGGCCAGACCCGCCTCGGCCAGCGCCGCATCGCCCTGCCGCCGGGTCGCGGGCGGGCCGAGCGACGCACGCTCGATCGCCGGCTCCAGCACCATGGTCAGGCGCAGCACGTCGCGCACCGTCAGGAAGAAGTGCTTCATGAAGCGCTCGACGCCGTCCTGCCGGCCGTGGGGCGTGTAGCCCATGCGGGCGCCGACCACGGGCTGCAGATCGAAGGTCAGGCGCTCCTCCGCCCGCCCGGCGACGTAGTGCAGGTGGAAGCGGACGGTCCAGAGGAAGTCCCAGGCGCGGCGGATGGCGCGCGCCTCGTGCTCGGTCAGCAAGCCGCCGCCGGGGCTGTCCGCCCCGACGAGGTCCGGCATGCGCTGGGTGCCGAAGGCGTAGCGGGCCAGCCAGTAGAGGGTCTGCAGGTCGCGCAGGCCCCCGCGCCCCTCCTTCACATGCGGCTCCACCAGGAAGGGGCTCTCGCCGTAGCGGGCATGGCGCGCGGCGCGCTCCGCCCGCTTGGCGGCGAGGAAGGGGCCGAGGCCGCGCTCCTGCCGGGCCTGGGCGAAGGCCGCCTCGAAGCGCTCGAAGACATGCCGCTCGCCGATCAGGAAGCGGGCATCCACCAGGGCGGTCAGCACCGTGGCATCCCGCCTGGCCTCCTCCAGGCATTCCTCGATGCCGCGGGCGGCATGGCCAACCTTCAGCCCGAGATCCCAGAGCAGATAGAGGATGCACTCCACCAGCTGCCGCGTCCGCGGCCCGGCGCCGCCCTCGGTCAGGAAGAGCAGGTCGATGTCGGAATAGGGCGCCAGCACGCCGCGGCCATAGCCGCCGGTCGCGACCAGGGCGAAGGGCGCCTCCGGCGCGGCGGGAGCGGGCGGCGGGACCACGGCCTGGGCATAGGCGTGGATGGCTTGCATCAGCCCGTCGGTCAGCGCCGCCAGCCAGCGGGCGGCGGCGAGGCCGGAGAGTTCATAGGTCTCGAAGGATTCCTGCACCCGGGCCTGGATGCGGCCGAGATGGCGGCGCAGCAGGTCCAGCGCCTCCTCCCGCCGCAGCGGGCCGCCCGCGGAGCCTGTGGTGAGTTCGGCGATCAGGTCGGGGATGACGGAGGGTGCCTCGGCCAGCTCGGGGATGCGCTGCGCCGGCTTTCGGGCGGGAAGGGCTGCCGCGGAACTCATAAAGGTTAGCCTACTACCTGTTTACCGCCGGGGACAGCGCCATCCAACAGGGAGCGCAGTCGGTAGAGCGCATCCTGCGCCTCCCGCGGGGAGAGCGCATCGGGATCCAGCGCGGCGAGCGCCGCCAGCACCGGATGCGGGGGCGTGTCCGGGGGCGGCGTGCGGGCAGGGGCGGCGGCAGGCCGGGCGAAGAGGGGCAGCTCATCGGAAAGCGGGTCAAGGCCGCGGGCCCGCGCCTCCAGTGCTTCCAGCACCGCACCGGCACGGGCCAGCACCGGGCGCGGCACGCCGGCCAGCTTCGCCACATGCAGTCCCCAGCTCTTCTCCGCCGTGCCGGGGGCGACGCTGTGCAGGAACACGACCTCTCCTTTCCATTCACGCACCCGCATGGTGGCGGGCGCCAGTTCCGGCAGCTTGCCCGCAAGTGCCGTCAGCTCATGGAAATGTGTGGCGAAGATGGTGCGGCAGCGGATGCGGTCGTGCAGGGCCTCCAGCACTGCCCAGGCGATCGCCAGGCCATCCCAGGTGGCGGTCCCGCGCCCGACCTCGTCCAGCACCACCAGGCTGCGCGGGCCAGCCTGATTGAGGATTGCCGCCGTTTCGGCCATTTCCACCATGAATGTGGAGCGTCCGCCGGCGATATCATCAGCGGCACCGACACGAGAAAACAATTTGTCCACAAGGCCGAGCCGCGCCGTCTCCGCCGGGACGAAGAGCCCGGCCTGGGCCAGCACCACGAACAGCGCGTTCTGCCGCAGGAAGGTGGACTTGCCCGCCATGTTGGGCCCGGTCAGCAGGCAGAGGCGCCGGCCCGGCGACAGGTCGCAGTCATTCGGCACGAAGGCACCGGCCCGGTTGCGCGCCAGCGCCGCCATCACCACCGGATGCCTTCCAGCGGTCACGGTGAAATCCGGGCGGTCCACGATCTCCGGCCGGCACCAGCCGCCCTCCGAGGCAATCTCGGCGGCAGCGGCATGCACATCCAGTTCCGCCAGCGCCTCCGCCGCAGCGGTGATGCCGGGCGCGGCGGCGAGGCAGAGCTCGCGCAGGTGCCGGATGATCTGCTTCTCCCGCTTCGCCGCCCCCTCCGCCGCCTCGGCGAGCCGGCGGTCCAGCCCGGCCAGGGCCGCGCAGGTGAAACGGTGCCCGTTCGCCATGGTCTGGCGGTGGATCGGGAAAAGCTCGCCCACTGCCTTGGCCGGCGGCTCGCGCAGCAGCTTCTCCCCTGCCGCCGCCGGCAATTCGGCGAGATAGCCGAATTGCTGGTGGTGCCGGATCTTTACGCTCGCCACGCCCCAGGCCTGGGCGAGGTCGAGCTGCAGCGCCGCGATGGCGCCCCGCGCGTCGTCCCTGAGGCGCCGCAGCCCGTCGAGCTGCCCGTCATAGCCGGGCGCGACCACCCCCGGATCCTCCAGCCGCGCCGGCAGGGTTTCGGCCAGGGCCCGGGCCAGTTCCGGCGCCGGGTCGCGCAGGGGACGGAGCGCCCGCGCCGCCTCCTGCAGCAGGGGCGGCACGGTGACGAGGCCACCCGGCTCCTGCAGCGCATCGGCGATGGCGGCCGCGCGTTCCAGCCCGTCCCGGATCGCCGCCAGGTCGCGCGGGGCGAAGCGGTCCAGCGAGAGGCGGGCCAGGGCGCGGGCCATGTCCGGCGCCCCCTTCAGCGCGCCGCGGATCGCCGCCCGCAACGGCGGCGCATCCAGCAGTGCCTGCACCGCATCGTGCCGGGCGGCGATCGGTTCGGCCTCGGCCAGCGGGCTGGCGAGACGGGCGGCCAGCGCCCGGGCGCCCGCCGCCGTTACCGTCCGGTCCACGGCGCCGAGCAGGCAGTCCTTCGGCCCGCCGCGTTCGGAGCGCAGGATTTCCAGGCTGCGACGGGTGGCGGCGTCCATCTGCAGCACCCCCTGCCCGCCATGCGGCACCGGAGGGGAGAGATGCGGCATAGCGCCCCGCTGCGTCGCCCGCACATAGTCGAGCGCCATGGCGGCGGCCGTGATCTCGGCCGGGCTGAACTGGCCGAAGCCCTCCAGCGTGGCGACATCGAAGGTCTCGCGGACCAGCCGCTCCCCGTCCC
>CALGVL010000383.1 GCA_937930165.1 uncultured Acetobacteraceae bacterium | reverse complement strand
GGCCGGAAGCCGGGCCGCCGCCACAAGGATCCGGGAAGCATCGCACCGTGCAATTCCAGACGCCGGCAGACCGCCCGACGCAGAACCATGCCCCGGCAGTCGAGCGCCCCTCGCGCGAGGAAGCGGAGGCCGCGGTCCGCACCCTGCTGCTCTGGGCCGGCGACGACCCGGACCGCGAGGGGCTGCGGGACACGCCGGCGCGCGTGGTCCGCGCCTATGAGGAATTCTTCGCCGGCTACGCCACCGACCCGGTCGAGCTGCTCGCCCGCTCCTTCGAGGAGACGGAGGGCTATGACGAGATGGTGGTGCTGCGCGACATCCGGCTGGAGAGCTATTGCGAGCACCACATGGTCCCGATCATCGGCCGGGCGCATGTCGCCTATCTGCCGGCCGGGCGGGTGGTGGGCATCAGCAAGCTCGCCCGCGTGGTGGATGCCTATGCCAAGCGCCTGCAGATCCAGGAGAAGCTGACGGCGCAGATCGCCAACACCATCAACGAGGTGCTGCAGCCCAAGGGCGTCGCCGTGGTGATCGAGGCGGCGCATCAGTGCATGACCACGCGCGGCGTGCACAAGCACGGCGTCGCGATGGTGACCAGCCGCATGCTCGGCGCCTTCCGCGACGATCCCTCCACCCGCCGCGAATTCCTGGCGATCATCGGCAGCCAGCGCGGACCGGCCGAGGGCTGAATCCCCGCCCCGGCAGGTGGGGGGCTTGCCAGGAAGGCGCCGCCGGGCTCCGCTGCCCTCCCTCACTGATTCGGGGAAGGGTTCGATGACGAAGCTTGCGACATTCACGGACGCCAAGGGTCCGCGCCTCGGCGCGGTGCTGGAGGGCGGCCGCGTGCTGGACCTCACCGCCGCCGCCTCCGGCGCGCTGGCCGGCCGCACCCAGGACATGCTGGCGCTGATCGAGGGCGGCCCGGCGGCGCTGGCCGCTGTGAAGGCGCTGGCCGCGAACCCGCCCGCCGGCGCGGTGCTGGAGGCCGGGGCCGTGAAGCTGCTGGCGCCGATCCCCCGCCCCCGCCGCAACGTCTTCTGCGTCGGCCGCAACTACATGGACCATGTGGCGGAAGGCGACCGCGCCCGCGGCATCACCCAGTCCGAACTGCCGAAATACCCGCAATTCTTCACCAAGGCGCCGGAGACCGTCATCGGGCCGGAGGACTGGATCCCGGCGCATGAGGGCGTGACCCGGTGGCTGGACTACGAGGTCGAGCTGGCCGTCGTGATCGGCAAGGAAGGCCGCGACATCCCGAAGGAGCGGGCGCTGGAGCATGTCTTCGGCTGGACCATCGGCAATGACGTGACCGGGCGCGACCTGCAGCGCCGCTACGGCCAGTGGTTCAAGGGCAAGTCGCTGGACCGCTCCTGCCCGCTCGGCCCCTGGATCGTGCCGGCGGACGAGCTGGATGGGCTCTCCACCGGCATCCGCTGCTTCGTCAATGGCGAGAAGCGGCAGGACAGCCACACCTCGAAGATGATCTTCGATGTGAAGGAGATCATCCACCAGCTCTCCATGGGCTTCACGCTGCTGCCTGGCGACGTGATCATCACCGGCACGCCGGAAGGCGTCGGCTATGCCATGCAGCCGCCGCAAACCCTGAAGGCCGGCGACGTGGTGGAGTGCGAGATCGATGGCATCGGCCGCCTGCGTAACATGGTGCGGGCGGAAGGCTGACAGGGGCGGGGCGGCGCGGGCCGCCCCATTGCCTCACCGGCCCGCGGCCGCCAGCGGGGGCGCGACCAGGTTCCTGAGCGCCTCCCCCCGCCGCCACCGCCCGAGATTGTCGCAGAAGATCGCCGCCACCCGCGCCGCGAGCCCGTCCAAGGCCGCGGCGCTGTGCGGGGAGACGATGACGTTCGGCAGGCCCCAGAAAGGGCTTTCCGCCGGCAGCGGCTCCGTGCCGAAGACATCCAGGAAGGCGCCGGCGAGCTGGCCGGAGCGCAGCGCCTCCAGCAGATCCGCCTCCACCGCCCCCCCGCCGCGGGAGACATCGACCAGATGCGCGCCACGCGGCAGCAGCGCCAGCGCCCGCGCATCGATCAGGCCGCGCGTGGCATCCGTCAGCGGGCAGGCGAGGATCAGCCATTCCGCCTGTGGCAACAGGTCATGCAGATCGGCGAGGCCGCCCACCGCCTCGAAGCCGGGCGGAATGCCTGCTGTGGGATCGCGCCGCAGACCGAGGCTGCGCAGGCCGAAGGCACGGCACAGCCGCCCGATCTCCTGCCCGATCGGACCGGTGCCGATGATCAGCGCCGTCTGACCTGCCAGGTCGCGCGGCTCCGCGCCGCCATAGAGCGGCTCCCAGGCATGGCGCCGCTGTGCCTCCATGATGCGGGGGAATTGCCGGGCGAGGGCCAGCAGGCCAGCAATGGCGGTCTGCGCCACGGCCGGGGCGCTGGCACCGGCGGCCGTGGTCAGCAGCAGGCCGCGCGTCAGCATCTCCCGGTAGACGAAGAGGTCGGTGCCGGCGGAGAAGGTCTGCACCCAGCGGAGATCCGGTGCCGTCCCCAGCAGGCCGATGAAGCGGCGGAAGCGGTCCGTCAGCCGGTGCCGCGTGCCGCCCAGGAAAAGATCGCGGGAGATGAAGGCGATCTCCGCTCCCGCCGCATCGGGCAGCGGGCCTTCCGGCGGCACCGGGACCAGCACCGCCTCCGGCGCGGCGACGCGGATGGCATCTCCGTGCCGCCGCGCCGCGACATCGGACAGCAGGATCTTCAAGGATCAGTCCCGGTAGCTCGGGTCGATCCGGTCCAGCTTACGCAGCAGGGCAGGCCATTCCAGCACGCCGAAGGGGCGGCGGGTCTGCGGCTGGTAGTTCATGTAGGTGGCCTCCACCACCTCCTTCGGCACCTCCCGCAGCTTCACGCCGCAGGACATGGCGGCAATCTGCGTCTTGCAGGAGAGTTCCAGCCGATGCAGGGCGTTGAAGGCCTCGGCAATCGTCCTGCCTACGGTCAGCAGGCCGTGGTTGCGCAGGATCATGGCGTTGTTGTCGCCCAGGTCGCGCACCAGCGCCTCCTGCATCGCCAGGTCCAGCACCACGCCCTGGTAGTCGTGATAGCTGATCTTCGCGAAGCGCATGGAGGTCTGGGTGATCGGCAGCAGCCCGCAATCCAGCGCCGAGACGGCCATGCCCGCCCAGGTATGGGTGTGGGTGACGCAGGCGATTTCCGGCTTCGCCTTGTGGATCGCCGAATGGATCACGAAGCCGGCGCGGTTGATGCCGTAGTCCTGGCCGGGAAATTCCGGCTTCGCCAGGATGTTCCCCTCATGGTCGATCTTGATGAGGGAGGAGGCGGTGATCTCCTCATACATCATGCCATAGGGGTTGATGAGGAAGGCTTCCTCGCCGGGCACGCGCGCGGAGATGTGGTTCGCGATCATGTCCGACATGTCGTAGAGCGCGACCAGCCGGTAGCAGGCGGCCAGGTCCACCCGCACCTGCCACTCCTCCGGGCTAACCTTGTGGCGCATGGAGGGGATCCTGAATTCGGCGCTGTCGAGCATCGGTGTTTCCTTCCTTCGGCTGCGCCGTTCAGCGCCCCTTGAATTCCGGCTTGCGCTTCTCGGCGAAGGCGCGCGTGGCTTCCTTGTGATCCTCCGTGCTGGCGGCGATGGCAGCGCAGGAGGCGGCGAAGTCCAGCGCGCTGCGGAAATCGCTGTTGGCGCCCTGCTGCACCATGCGCTTCATCAGCCGGATCGCGACCGTCGGGCCGTTGGCCAGCCGCTCGGCCATGGCGTAGGTCGCTTCCATCAGCTTGTCGTCCGGCACCACCTTGTTCACCAGGCCGATGCGCTCGGCCTCCTGCGCGCTGACGAAATCGCCGGTCCAGAGCATCTCCAGCGCCTTGGGCGTGCCGATGAGGCGCGGCAGCATCCAGGCGCCGCCATCCCCGGCGACAAAGCCGACGCGGATATAGGTCTCGGCGAAGCGGGCGCTTTCCGCGGCGATGCGCAGGTCGCCCATCAGCGCCATGTCCATGCCCGCGCCGGTCGCCGCGCCGTTCACCGCGACGATATAGGGCTTGTCCAGCTCCATCAGCGTCAGCGGGATGCGGTGGACATGGTCGGTCAGGTATTTCCGCCGGTCCCAGGGCTGCTGCCCGCCGGCGGAATTCCGCGCCATGCGCTTCACGTCGCCGCCCGAGCAGAAGATGCGCCCCGCCCCGGTCAGCACCACGGCGCGGATCGCGTCGTCGGCGATGCATTCGCGCAGCGCCCGTTCCCAGGCCTCCAGCATCTCCGTGGTGAAGGCATTGCCAGAATCGGGGCGGTTCAGGGTGATGGTGGCAATGCCGCCCTGTCTCTCAAACAGCAATTCGCTCGTCATGTCTCCTCCGGCGGCGCCGATGCGTCGCGGCCCAGCTTAGCCCGCGATCGCCCCGGCTGGACACACCCGACGCATGCGCCCCTCGATCGGAGGGGAGGCGCCGCACTCAGTCCTTCAGGGAAGCCGCCTGTGCGGCGCGCATCGCCCGGCGCAGCTTGGCGATGCCGGTGCGCACATGGCCATTGTGGCAGAGCCTCACCCCCTCCGTGACCAGGGAGCGGGACGGCTCGCTCCGAGCCGCGGGCATGGCGGCCAGGCGCGAGGCGAGACTGCCGCAATACTCGGCCGTATCCGTGGTGATGCGCGGCCCGGGCTCCGCCGCCGCGGAAGCGGTCAGGGCGAGAAGGAACACCGGCGACATGAACAGCCCACGCATGACGCGCGAGGATGCGGCCCCGCCCCTCAAGCCTCGATGGGCAGGAGATGACTCTTCGGTCATGGCCGCGGCAGCCGCAGCACGGCGCGCAGGCCGGGGCAGGCCCGGCCCGGCATGGCATCCTCCAGCACCAGCTCCCCGGCATGCAGATGCGCCACCGCCCGCACCAGGGAGAGGCCGAGGCCGGAGCCGGGCGTCGCGCGGGCCTTGTCGGCGCGGAAGAACCGCTCCCCGGCATGGGCGCGATCCTCGGGCGACAGGCCAGGGCCGTTGTCGGTCACCGCCACCTCGACGCCGTCCGGGGTGGCGCGCGCGGAAAGCTGGACCGTGCCGCCGGATGGGGAGAACTTAATCGCATTGTCCAGCAGGTTCGCCACCGCCTGCAGCAGCAGGTCGCGGTCCCCCACCATCTCCAGCCGCTCCGGCAGTTCCGTGACGAGGTGCTGGCCGCGCGCCTCGGCGGCGGCCTCGTAGATCTCCGCCGCATCGGCCAGCACGGGCGCCAGATCGAGGGGGGCGAAGGCGGCGCGGCGCGCCCCGGCCTCGGCTTCGGCGATGCGCAGCAGAGCCTGGAAGATGCGGGTGATCCCGTCCAGGTCGGCGATCCCCTGCTCCACCGCCGCGCGCAGGGCCGCGCCCTCGGCGCTCGCCGGCTCGCCGGCATCGGCCAGGGCGTCCTCCAGCTTGGCGCGCGCCCGGGCGATGGGGGTGCGGAGGTCATGCGCGATCGCGTCGGAGACACCGCGCACGCCCTCCATCAGCGTGCCGATGCGGTCCAGCATGGTGTTCATGGTCGCCGCCAGCCGGTCGAATTCGTCGCCCCGGCCGGAGAGCACGACGCGGGAGGACAGGTCGCCGCCTGCGATGGCGGTGATGGTGACGAAGACGGGGCGCATCCGGCGCTGCAGGGCCTCCCGCAGCAGCCAGGCACCGACCAGGGCAAAGACGATGACGGCGCCGGAGGCCCAGATCACGCCCTCGGTGATGAGGCGGCGCAATTGCTGCCGCTCCGTCTCGTCCCGCCCGACCAGCAGGCGCAGGTCGGACAGCTCCATCCGGTGCAGCCGCGCCTCGGTCGCCACGCCGTCATGCAGCACGCGGGTGCGGAACCAGGCGCCCGGCTCCTCCGCGGCAGCGGGCCAGCGGTCCAGGTTGCCGGCGAGGCGCCGCCCTTCCGCATCCGTCAGCAGATAGATGGCCTCGTTCTCGACATCCACGGCCAGGCGGTCCTCGATCGCCTCGGCAAGGCCGGTCACCCCGGCCTCCCGCCAGCGCTCGGCCAGGGCGATGGCGTCGGAGCGAATGGCGACATCGGTCTGGCGGTCGAGCGCGCCGGCCGTCGCCCACCACAGCACCGCGACCAGCGCGACGGCGGCGCAGGAGAAGATGGCGGCGAAGAGCAGCGCGAAGCGGAATCCCGCGCTCTTCAGCAGGCGCGGCAGGCCGAGCGCCGGGCCCGGGGCGGGGCGGCGTCTCAGCTGGCCGGATCCATGGCCGCCGCGCCGGGGCATGGGAAGGCAGGCCGGGTCACGGCTCGGCGCGGATCATGTAGCCCGCGTTGCGCACGGTATGGATCAGCGGCCTGTCGAAGCCCTTGTCCAGCTTCTGCCGCAGGCGGGAGACATGCACGTCGATCACATTGGTCTGCGGATCGAAATGGTAATCCCAGACATTCTCCAGCAGCATGGTGCGGGTCACCACCTGGCCGGCATGGCGCATCAAGTGCTCCAGCAGGCGGAATTCCCGCGGCTGCACATCGATGCGCTTTCCGGCGCGGGTCACGGTGCGGGAGAGCAGGTCGAGTTCCAGATCCGCGACCCGCAGCTTGGTGGCCGGCGCGTCCACCGAGGGCCGGCGCCCCAGCGCCTCCACCCGCGCCAGCAATTCGGCGAAGGCGAAGGGCTTCACCAGATAGTCGTCGCCGCCGGCCTTCAGCCCCTTCACCCGCTCATCCACGGCGGAGAGGGCCGAGAGGAACAGGACCGGCGTGCGGTTGCCCTGGCTGCGCAATGTCTCCACCAGCCGCACGCCGTCCACGCCGCCGGGCAGCATCCGGTCCAGTACCAGCAGGTCGAATTGCTCCGAAGCGGCCAGGAACAGGCCGTCGCGTCCATTCGCCGCATGCTCCACAGTATGCCCGGCCTCCTGCAAGCCCTTCTTCACGAAGCGGGCGACCTCGGCATCGTCCTCAACCAGCAGAATGCGCATCTCGTCTCTCCGCGCCGCGGCGGGCGGGGGCCGGGCCCCTGCCTCTCCGGCGCCCCTATCCAGGCCGGCGTCCCACCTGTACCGGCAATTCACGCTCCCGCCCATCGCGCAGGATCGTCAGCCGCACCGTCTGGCCGGGCGGCGCCGCCGCCACGGCGCGGACCAGGGCGCGGGAAGTCTCCACCCGGTCGCCATTGACCGCCACCACCACATCGCCCTGGCGCAGGCCGGCGCGGCTGGCAGGGCTGCCGCGCTCCACCCCGGCCACCAGCACGCCGCGGCGGGAGGCGCGGCCGGTCTCGGAAGCCAGGTCCTGCACCGAGACGCCGAGCCAGCCACGCTCCACCCGCCCGTCGCGGCGGAGCTTCTCGATCACCGGCCGGGCCAGGTCGGAGGGGGTGGCGAAGCCGATGCCGGCGCTGGCGCCGGAAGGCGAGTAGATGGCGGTGCTGATCCCCACCACCTCGCCCGCCATGTTGAAGACCGGCCCGCCGGAATTGCCGGGATTGATGGCAGCGTCGGTCTGCAGGAAGTCGTCGAAGGGGCCGGCACCGATCTCGCGCCCGCGGGCGGAGAGGATGCCGGCGCTCACGCTGCCGCCCAGACCGAAGGGGTTGCCCGCTGCCAGCAGCCAATTGCCGATGCGCAACGCCGAGGAGCTGCCCCAGGGCACGGCGGTCAGCGTTCCGCGCGGCTCGATCTTCAGGAGGGCGAGGTCGGTCAGGTCGTCGGTGCCGACCACCCGCGCCGGGTATTCGGTGCCGTCCTGCAGGGCCACGATCACCCGGCTGGCATTGCCGACCACATGGTTGTTGGTGACGATATAGCCGGCCGGGTCGATGATGAAGCCGGAGCCCGCCCCGACCACCTCCTGCCGACGGTTGCGGAAGCGTTCGCGGAAGTAGCGCTCGAAGGGTGTGCCGCGCAGCTCGGGTGGGACCTCGAAGCGCTGTTCGCTGGTGACGGCGATGTTGACCACGGCCGGCAGCACCCGCTCCGACAGTTCGGCGAAATCGGGGGCCGTCCCTCCTATGGCAACGCCGCGCTGGGCGGCGGCGGGCACGGAGCAGCCGGCCAGCGGCATCGCCGTGCCGGACAGTAGCAACAGGCCGGTGAGTCCGAGCCCGACTCGGCGACGCGTCAGGGAAAGAGGCATCCAGGTGGCGATCCTTGCGAGGGCGGGCAGCGCCGGTCCCGCCGGCGCCGTCTCCGGCACAAGTCTGGGCGGATGGATGCGTTTCTTCAACCTCCACCCGCCGTGACGGCCGGCCCTCAGCGATGCGGCGACCGGACAGTGGTTCGCCGGCGAGCCAACCTCGCCTCCGCCCCCGAGCCGGCCTCCACGATGATCGGCACCGGCCCGGACAGCCTGGTGCTGCTGATCTCGGGAGACACCTAACTGGGCGATGCCCAGTACACGGTTCAGGTGGACGGGGTGCAGATCGACGGGATTCTGACCGCGTGGCTGTGCAGGGCGATTGGGGTGCCGGCAACCATGTGGTCAGCCTCACCTGGATGGCGCGACCTATAACGGCGCCGCGGTCGCCGGGGCCAATGCCAGCCTGTGGTCGGCCGGCACGGCGAGCTTCTCCTTCACCGAGGCCGGCACATCCACCGGGGCCGGTGCATCCGGGTACAGCCTTGTCCTGAGCAACGACTTCAGCGCCGGCAACAACCCCGCGCACTGGGGCGTACGGCCGCACGGCCGCCGAATGGACCAGCCACATCCCGGACGTGCCGATGGGTTTCGGCGCCATGGGCTACGTCGCGGCTCCGGACGAGTGGTGGACGGGCGGCTAGAGCGTTTTCCTGGCTGACTGAATCGGTTGTGACCTCGACGGGCGCGCAGGGGTGATGCAGTTGGCCTCTGGGTGAGGAGGCCGTGGGCATGTCCAAGGCACTGTCGGTGGACCTGCGGGAACGGGTGGTGGCGGCGATCGCAGCGGGGGCATCCTGCCGGGCAGCAGCGGCCCGCTTCGGGGTGAGCGCGGCAAGCGCGATCCGCTGGGCTGCGCTGGCGCGGGAGGCGGGTTCGGTCGCACCGGGGCCGCTCGGCGGGGACCGGCGCTCGGCGCGCATCGAGGCGCATGCGGCCCTGATCCTGCGGCTTGTGGACCAGAAGTCCGACATCACCCTGAAGGAGATCCGGGCCGAGTTGGCCGAGCGGGGGATCTCGGCGGGCATTGGCACGCTCTGGCGCTTCTTCGACCGGCGCCGGATGACGTGGAAAAAAAGTCGGCGCATGCCGCGGAGCAGGACCGGCCGGACATCCTGAGGCGGCGCTGGGACTGGGTCGAGAGCCAGCCTGACCTCCATCCCGACCGCCTCGTGTTTATTGATGAGACCTGGGTCACGACCAGCATGGCCCGCACCCACGGACGGGCACCCAGGGGCGAGCGACTGCGGGCCGCCATCCCGCATGGGCACTGGAAGACGACGACCTTCGTCGCAGGCTTGCGCAACCGTGGCATGATCGCGCCCCTGGTGCTGGACGGGCCGATCAACGGCGAGCTGTTCCAGGCCTATGTCGACCAGGTCCTGGCGCCTGAGCTGCGGCCCGGTGATGTCGTGGTCATGGACAACCTCGGCAGCCATAAGGGCGCGGGGATCAGGAGTGCCATCGAGGCCGCGGGCGCGAGCTTGCTCTACCTGCCGCCCTACAGCCCCGACTTCAACCCGATCGAGCAGGCCTTCGCCAAGCTGAAGGCGATGCTGCGCAAGGCCGCCGAACGCACCCTCGATGACCTCTGGCGCACCATCGGCCGCATCGTCGAAACCTTCACCCCAACCGAGTGCGCCAACTACTTCGCCGCGGCCGGATATGATGCAGACTGATCAGAAAACGCTCTAGCTAACGCTTACAGGTGGGCAGGCTGGGAGCGAGCCGCTCCCGTGTTGGGCGCCGCCATCACGGTGATGCAGGATCTGGCTCGACCGAAGGGTTTCCCATGGGCATTCCCCGCGGCCCTGAGGGTGGGTAGTTCATCGGGCTGCCAAACGCCCTGGAATTGGTTCCGCCCGTGCACTGCAAATCGCCGCTGGCGCAGGAGACCCGCGCCCTGCTGACCGCGCACAAGTTACCGTGTTCCACTAAGATTACATCCAGGCCGTCGCAGACTACCAGCCCGCAGTAAAGGCGCCGGTGCTCCCCTGTCAGTCTACCGCAGCGGCGTATGGGGTGGTCCGGGCCAGGGCCAGGAATTCGCGGAACACAGCTTCATATGTGTCGAACGCGCGGTGCCGGTCGAACCGAGCCTCGGCCACAGCGCGGCAGATAGTTCGGACCCGGGCATAGGCCGCCGGGTCTGAGGCCCAACCAGCCAGTACAGCGGCTATGCTGTCGTACTCACCGGGGGCAAACACGTAGCCGTTGCGGCCGGGCTCAATGAGTTCGGGGATCCCGCCCACGCGGGCGCCGATGACTGGCACGCCGCAGGCATTCGCCTCCATCACCACATTCGGCCGGCCATCGAATTTGGAGGGCACTATCAGCACGTCCAGTTGCGCCAGGGCTGTGCTTGAGTCGTTCACGAAGCCCTCGTAGCGGATCACTCCGGATGCGGGGCTGGTGGCGATGCGAGCGCGTACCTCCTCTGCCATGTTGCCCTCGCCGAACATCAGGAAGGAGAGGGCAGGCTGACGGGCGTGCAGCGCCTCGGCCAATTCCACAAAGCCAAGCGGGTTCTTCTCCGGCGACATGCGGCCGACATATCCGACAACCAACCCGCCGGGCGGGCGGGGCGTCGGTGGACTAGGCGTGAAGTGGATGAGGTCGACGCCGCTCTCGATCAAGCGCACCCCAGGATCGGGCTTGGCGGTGCAGTCCAGAACATATCGGCGCATGTCTTCGCTCTCGACGATGACGCCGTCGAAGCAAGCCTCGTAGAGGAAGTGGTTCTGGGTGTGGCTGATCTTGTTGTAGAGCGTGTCCAGTATGCGAAGCCCGGGATGCCGCTCCTTCAAATAGGGGAGTTGGCGATAGGCCCAGGGCGAGCCAATCTGCAGCACCAGCCCGATGCGCCGCTCCCGGATGATATCGTCCAGTGCCTCGATACCGGAGGGGCCCTGGTGATCGGAGAGGTCGATCAACCTGCCAGCCGCTGCGAAATCCTCGGCTGGGTCGGGCGTGTAGTGGCTGCTATGTGTGTGGAAGGCAACAGAGACATCGAGCCCACGCTCCCGCATTGCCCGCAGCACAGCAAGCGACAGGGCGCCCTTTACGAGAAACGGAAGAATCGCGAGTATACCCAG
>CALGVL010000382.1:0-10000 GCA_937930165.1 uncultured Acetobacteraceae bacterium | reverse complement strand
GCGCCTCGAAATCGCCGAAACCCTGTTGGGCGAAGCTCTTCACCCCCGGTACGTGACGCGTCTCACCCCGCGTGGTCACGCCGAGCGGCCGCAGCGTGCCGGCCTTAATGTGCTGGCTGATGATGACCACATTGGACATGAACAGCGGCACATTGCCCGCCACCACATCCTGCACGGCCGGTCCGCCGCCGCGATAAGGCACATGGGTCATGCGGAAGCCGCCCTGCTGCTGCAGCAGCGTGGTCGAGACATGGGCCAGGCCGCCGACGCCCGAGGTGGCGTAGCTGAGGGCTTCCGGCTCCTTCCTCGCCGCGTCCACCACATCCTGGAATGTGCGGAAGGGCGTGCTCTGATGCGCCACGAAGGCCAGCGGACCGGTCGCTACCAGGCTCACCGGCGCGAAGGCTTCCACCGCCTTGTAGGGCAGGCGCATCACCGTCTGGTTCGTCGCCTCGTTGTCATAGGCAAGCAGCCAAGTGTAGCCGTCCGGTGCCGAGCGGGCGGCCTCCATCGCCCCCACCGAGCCGGCCGCGCCGCCACGGTTGTCGATCACCACCGGCTTGCCCAGGGCCTCGCCCAGCCGCGCCTGGAATATCCGGGCGATCGTGTCGGTGGAGCCGCCGGGCGGAAAGGGCACGACGAGACGGACCGGCCGCTCCGGCCACCCCCCCTGGGCGCGCAGGATGGAGGGGGTGGCAAGGCCCGCCGCAGTCAGGGCGAGCAGGGTACGACGTTGCATAATCGAACTATTCCTCGGAAGTGAACTTATTGCGGCCAGACAAGCCGGGCCGAATGAATGCCAACCTGGCCGATCACTCAAGCCTGACCCAGAACTCGCCGGGCGCGCCCAGGCGCCAGCGGCACTCCCGCAACGATGCCTGGCCGAATCCAGCCGGCCATCACCTCCCTGCGATTCGCCCTGCTTCGGTGCCGAGAAGAGGCAGGGCAATCATCGTCTTATTGTATACCCTTCGCGGCTCCCCTTCCTGGGGGCCACTGATCGCGAGAGGAGCCAGGCGGTCGGGGCGGATGGCGGCGCAGCGCGTCGCCGCACCGGGGGTTCGTCTCCGCCCCGCGCCGTCCTGCGCTCCTCCGCGGGAGGCAACGGTCGTGGCCTCGCCATCCGGCGCGGCCGGCACTGAGGGGAAGCAAGACGCATGACGCTCATCCGCCCAGGTCGCACCGGATTCCGAGGCAGGAGAGCCGCGGAGGCGGACGCGTCCTTCTTCGAGGACAGGACGGGCGCCCGCCCCGGTGCGCAGGCCCGGCCCAGCCCCTCCCTCATCAGCCCGGCTGAGGAAGCGGAGAGCCGTGTTCGCTGGACGCACGCGCTGCTGCGCCAGAGGCTGCGCGGCGCCGTGACGCGGACCGAGAAGATTGCGGGTGGGATCTATGCGGCGGCCCTGATGGTGCTGCTCGGCCATGAATGGCCGCACCACCGCGAGGCGGCGCCGGACCATGGCCCCGCCGCGACGGAGGGGAATGACGCCCCGGATGGCCGGATCATGCCGGCCGCCGCCCCCGGCCCTGCGGAGGCCGCCTCGCTGGCCGGCGGGGAGGAGCCGCTGCTGGCCCCGGCCGATGACGGCAGCCTGGACCTGCGGAAATTCGCGCCCGGCACCACGATCATCCCCTCCGCCATGTTCCGGACGGCCGGTGACCACGCTGCAGAGCTGTCGGGCAATGCCGGAGGCGGCGCCTCGCGCGCCGGCCAGCCTGTTCAACTGGCGGCGGTCCAGGGGGCGGGGCCGATCATGGCAGCGAAGGAAGCGGCCTTCGCGATCGGCCAGGGTCCCAGCGACATTACCTCGACAGGCGAAGTCCCGGCCGCCGCGCGGGCGCCTGCCCAGGGAGTGGAACCGGCCGGGACGAGCCAGCAGGGCCAAACCAAGCCGGCGGAGGCCGCCCCAGCGCCCGCCCCTGCCGATACACTCCAGACCCGGGCCCCGAGCCAGAGCCCCGCCAAGGCACAGGACCTCGCCGCCAGGGCTGAACCGGCCCGGAGCCAGAGCCAGGATCAGGGCGACCATGCCGGCGGGGCGCCGGATGCCGCCTCGACAGGGACGATCCCGAGCCACGCGCAGGACGTGGCCCTCGCACAAGCGCGGGCCATGCAGGACATGACCGCGGCGATCACGACGGCCCGGAGCGAGGACAAAACCCAGGGCCCGGCGAAGGCACAGGACAGCGCCATGGCCGGAACGCCCGAGGGCCAGGGCGATGACATCGGTTCCGGTGGACGAGCGCAAGAACACAGCCAGAGCCAGGCGAAGGGGCGGGACATCGCCCCCCCCACAGTCGATGCGATCCAGGGCAGCGACACCGATATTGGCGGACGAACGCAGGGTCACGGCCAGGGCCAAGGTCAGGCGAAGGGATGGGATGTCGCCTCCGCCGCGACCGATGCAGCCCAGAGCGGCGGCACCGATGCCGGTGGACCGGCACAGGGCCAGGCGAAGGGGCAGGACGTCGCCGCCGCAGCTGACACAGCCCAGGGCCGGGGCGGCAACACCGATGCGGCCGGGTCGCCGCAAGACCACGCCCAGGATCAGGGCCCTGCGAAGGCGCAGGGCATCGCCTCCGCCATAGTTTCCACCATCGCCGATGTGATCCAGGGCGACGGCGAGGATGCAGTCAAGCCGGCGCAAGGTCAGGGCCACGCCAAGGGGCAGGAGATCGCCTCCGCCGTGGCCGATACAGCCCTGGGCAGCAACACCGATGCGGCCGAAGCGGCGCAGGATCACGCCCAGGGCAAGGGCCTCGCGAAGGTGCAGGACACCGCCTCTACCGCGGCCGATGCGGCACACCTCCATGGTCCTGCCGGAACACCGGACGACGCGATCAGCACCACGGTCACGCTGGCACAGGACCAGGGCCTGGCGAAGGGACAGGCTGCGCAGGAGGCAACCGCCAAGGCAGTCACGGTCCAGGACAACGCCCAGGACCTCGGACCTGCGAAGGTGCAGGACACCGCCTCCGCTGCGACCGGCACAGACCGGGGCCAGGATCAGGGTCATGCGACGGCGCTGGCCGCACAGGATGCCGCTGCCAAGACCGCTACCGCCCAAGTTCCGGCCCAGGACACCGATCCGGAAAAGGGGCAGGGTCCCGCTTCAGCCACTGCCGATGCAAGCCATGGCCGCCAGGGCGGCAGGGCGGCCGAGGTGAAGGCGCAGGACATCGCCACCGCCGGGAGGTCCGAAAGCCATGGACGCGGCCATGCGAAACAGCAGGATCAGGATGCGGCGGATATGGTCCTCCTCGGTGGCGACCACGGCCGGAGCCATACCGACCATGCCGAGGTGCTTCTGTTCCCGCAGGCCGGGCATGCGGATACCATGGACGCCCTCGCCAAGCTGCTGACGGATATGGCCGGAGCGGGCAGCGTCGCGATATCCGCATCTGCGCATCCCCTGGCCGCGCTGCCGCAGGATGCTTCGGTGCATGCCCATCTGCACGCCAGCGCCGCACAGGACCTGTCGCCCCTCTGACAGGGTCCACGGCGGCGACCGCTCGCCTTGCCGGCCGGCTCCCACGCCGGGGGCCGGCCCAAGGCGCGGCGCCCGTCACATGAACCAGCCCATATCGAGTGGTGCGGCATCGGCCGGGATAGGGTCGGACAAGGCGGGCTCGGCTGGCGGCGGGGCTGCTCCCGGCGCCTCCTGCCCATAGGGCTGCGCCACCCAGATCCCGTTCGGCATGGCCTCCGCCAGCCGGGCGAGCGCCTCCGGGCCGAGGGCCAGGTCCACCGCCAATTGCGCGCGGGACAGGCCGGAGGCCAGCCGGCCCGTCTGCAGGGCCAGTTCAGCGGCATCCGGATCGCGGCCACAGGCGGCCCGGCACAGCGCCGTGACGAAATCCACATCCGTCAGGCCGGCACCGAAGGCCGCGGCATCGCGGAGCAGCAGATCCGCCAATTCCACGCTTCCCAGGCCGGCCTGCAACTGCCCGGCCAGGACGGCGCGTTCCTCCGGCGTCGCCGCCTCGCCCAGGATCGCGCGGTGCAGCGCCTCGGCCCGGGCGGCCGGGCCATCGAGGGCAAGGTCGAACCACCCATCGGCGAATTGCAGGCGCTGGATGCCGGAGAGCCAGACCTCCCCGCCATCCCGCAGCACCACCTGCAGGAGTTCCTCACCATAGGCATGGATGGCCTCGACCTGCTCCGCCCGCAGCAGGCTCAGCGCCGTGCCGGGCGCGATGACGGTGAAGCCCAATTGCGTCTCGCCGGGCTGCAGCACTGGCGCCGTGGACTCCTGCGGCGCAGGGTCGTGCACGGTCAGCTCCAGGGTGAAGGCGGCGCTCTGGCGGCCGTCCGAGACCTCGATGAGCAGGGGGCGGCGCGGGATGTCGTCCAGGCCAAGGCTGATCCCGTCCCGCAGCTTCAGCGTGTTGCCCACCACCTCGAAGCGCCAGGCATCCTCCTCGGGGAAGGTGAAGTAGAAAGGGCCGGCGGAATCGGGATCGGTTACCGCCAGGGTGCCGATGATGGCGCCGATCGCCCCGGCGGTGACGCTGCCGCCGGTGGCGAAGGCAAGGCCGGTGGGCGGCGTGTCATCCACATCCCCGACCTCGACGCGGAAGCGGGTGGGGTCGTCCTGCCAGGTGCCGTCCGAGAAATGGAAGCGCAGGGAGAAGCTGACCTCCGGCGGCAGGCCGGCGAAGAGGAAGGCCTCGTAGTCCAGCCAGGCGCCGGGGATGAAGGTGGCCAGGGCCAGGGCCGGGTTGTAGCTGACCAGGAAGAAGGACCCGCCAGGCCCGATCGCCTCGATGGAGGCGAGACCGGCGATGTCGCCACTGAGCGCTAGATGCCCGATCCAGTCGCCGGGCCGGCTGTTCTCGGTGATGGTCGCCGGCAGGCTTCCCATCAGTCTCACGATACGCATCACATCGCCCTACCGCCTCGATTTTCAGGACGATTCTGATGCGGATTGGTTGATCTCACATAAAAATAGACAGCGTTGCGTTTAGCGCGACCGGGCTGCCCGTCGGCTCAGCGCCCTGGCTCGCCGCGCTTCGGCTGAAGCTCCGTGCGCACCGACCAGAGTTCCGGGAAGAAGCTCCGCTCCAGCACGGCCTTCAGATAGGCCACTCCGGCCGAGCCGCCAGTGCCGGGGCGGTGGCCGATGATCCGCTCCACCGTCTTCATGTGGCGGAAGCGCCAAGTCTGGAAGGCGTCCTCCAGGTCCACCAGCTCCTCGGCCAATTCGTAGAGGTCGAAGCGCTCCTCCGCCTCCTCATAGATGATGGCCCAGGCGGCGGTGACGCCGGGCGAGGGCCGGTAGGGCGCGGTCACGTCCCGCCCCAGCACCTCCGCCGGGACCGGCAGGCCGCGGCGGGCGAGGAGGCGCAGCGACTCATCATATAGAGAGGGGGCACGGAAGGCGGCCTCCAGCACCGCATGGATGTCCGGGCGGTGGCGGTGCAGTTTCAGCATGAAGGCATCCTTGCCCCCCAGCTTGAATTCCAGCAGCCGGTACTGCCAGGACTGCAGGCCGGAGGCGTTGCCGAGATAGGGGCGGAAGGCCAGGTAGTCGTGCGGCGTCATGGTGGAGAGGACATCCCAGGCCCCCACCAATTGCTGCTGGATGCGGGAGACGCGGGCCAGCGCCTTGAAGGCCGGGCGCGGCGCATTGGCGCGCAGGCAGTCCATGGCGAGGTCCAGTTCGTGGTTCAGCAGCTTCAGCCACAGCTCCTGGACCTGGTGGATGGTGATGAAGAGCAGCTCGTCATGCTCACCCGAGAGCGGGTGCTGGGCGGAGAGGAGCTGGTCCAGGCGAAGGTAGTCGCCATAGCTCATGCGCCCGGCGAAATCGGTTTCGATGCCGCCCTTCAGGTCCTCGCCCTGCGCCATGCCGGCCTCCTCTCGCCTGCCGGGATGTTAGTTGGCGACGAGGCCGGCGCCGTCACAGGATGCCGCGATGCTGGACCTGCGCGCGCATTTCTCCCGCTTTCTCGGGGCCGATCCCGGCCGGTTGCATTTCGCGGCGCACAGTCACCATCCCTGGCCGGATGTGACGCAGGCGGCGCAACTCGCCGCCTGGGAGGATGCCGCCCACCTGATGGACGGGAAATGGGAGCGGGTGCTCGGCCCGGTGTGGCAGGCGGCGCAGCAGCATGTGGTGCGGCACCTGAAGCTGCCCGATCCGGCTACGGTGGTCTTCGCGCCGAACACGCATGAATTCGTGCAGCGCATCCTCTCCTGCCTGCCGGTCCACCGCACCCCGCGCCTGCTGACCACGGATGGCGAGTTCCACAGCTTCGCCCGGCAGGTGGCGCGGCTGGAGGAGGAAGGGCTGCTCGCCGTCACCCACATCCCCAGCGAGCCCGGCCCGGACTGCCTGCCCCGGCTGGTCGAGACGGCGCGGCAGGGCTTCGACCTGATCTGGACAAGCGAGGTCTTCTTCGCCTCGGGCTTCGCCCTGGAAGGGCTCGCCGAACTGGCCGAGGCGGCGGGAGAGGCGGTGCTGGCGATTGATGGCTACCATGCCTTCCTGGCCCGGCCGGTGGATCTCTCCGCCATCGCGCACCGGGCCTTCTTCCTGGCCGGCGGCTACAAGTATGCCATGGCCGGGGAAGGTGCCTGCTTCCTGCACTGTCCACCCGGCTGGCTGCCGCGGCCGCGCAGCACCGGTTGGTTCGCCGGCTTCGGCGCCCTGGCCGAGTCCGGCGGGGGCGTGCCCTATGCTGCGGATGGCTCCCGCTTCATGGGGGCGACCTTCGATCCTTCCGGGCTCTACCGCTTCAATGCCGCGATGGACTGGCTGGCAGGGCTGGGGCTGGATGCCGGCGCCATCCACGCCCATGCGCTGGCCTTGCAGGAGCGGTTCGTCGCGGGGCTGGGCAGCGCGCCCTGCGGTCTCGATCCAGCGCGGCTGGTGGTCCCGATCGCCGAACGCCGGCGCGGCAATTTTCTGACCTTCGACCTGGAGGATGCCGAGGCGGCGCAGGCCCGGCTGGCCGCCGCCGGCATCGTCGCGGACCGCCGCGGCCGGCGGCTGCGACTCGGCTTCGGCCTGTATCACACGGCAGAGGAGGTGGACCGGCTGCTGGAACGACTCGGCCGGGCCTGACGCGCCATTGTGGGCCGGCCAGGCCACAGCGCCAGCATGGGCCGGGCCATGCTGCAGTGGGCAAGAGCCCCGCGAGGGGTCTGGGACGAGATGATCGCGCAGGATATCGCGCAACGGCACGGCCAGAACATCACCAAGCGGACTGCGCTGACCAAGAGGAGACGGGTCGTCAACGGCGCCGGCGACACGCCGAACATGCACAACATCCTCACCGGCACCCAGCCGGACCGCACCGCCTTCGCCGGAGCCGAGAGTGCCGCCATGGCCGGCCATAACGACCGCACGCAGTTCGGGCAGGGCAGGCTGTCCCACTGCTTCGCGGCGGACTGAGCCCTTTGCCGCCGCTGGGCAGGCGGCGCAGGGGAGACTACATCGAGGGCATGTCCCCCCTGGCCCTCACCATGGGCGAGCCCGCCGGCATCGGCGGCGAGATCGCCATCGGCGCTTGGCAGGCGCTGCGTGCCTCCGGCCCCGCTTTTCTGCTGATCGACGATGCCGATCGCCTGTCCGGCGTGCCCATCCGCCGAATCGCGGCGCCGGAGGAAGCGGCGGCAGTGTTCGCCGAGGCGCTGCCGGTGCTGCACCGCCCCCTACCACGCCGCCCCATGCCGGGCCGCCTCGATCCCGCCAATGCCCCGGCGGTGATCGCCGCCATCGACGAGGCGGTGGCGCTGGCCAAATCCGGGCGCGTCGCCGGGGTGGTGACCAACCCGATCCAGAAGAGCGCCCTCTACGCCGCCGGCTTCGCCCATCCCGGCCATACCGAATATCTGGCGGAGCTTGCCGGCACCGGCATCCCGCCGGTCATGCTGCTGGCCTGCCCGGAACTGCGCGTGGTGCCGGTGACGATCCATGAACCGCTGCGCCAGGCCATCGCCCGCCTCACGCCGGAGATGATCGTGGAAGCCGCGCGCACCACTGCCGCCGCGCTGCGCCACGATTTCGGCATCGCCGCGCCGCGCCTGGCCGTGGCCGGGCTGAATCCGCATGCCGGGGAGAATGGCACTCTCGGCACCGAGGATCGCGACATCGTCGCCCCCGCCGTCGCGGCGCTGCGGGCAGAGGGGATCAACGCCCGCGGCCCCATGCCGCCCGACACCATGTTCACCGCCAAGGCGCGGCCAGGATATGACGCGGCCATCTGCCTCTATCACGACCAGGCCTTGATCCCGATCAAGACGCTGGACATGGCCGGCGGGGTGAATGTGACCCTCGGCCTTTCGATCGTCCGCACCAGCCCGGACCACGGCACGGCACTGGACATCGCGGGAACGGGGAAGGCCGATCCCTCCAGCCTGATCGCGGCCATCCGCATGGCCGCCGAGATCGCCAGGAACCGAGCCCGATGACACCGATGCGCCTCTCCGTGAATGTCGATCACGTCGCCACCCTGCGAAATGCCCGCGGTGGCAGCTTCCCCTGCCCGGTCGAGGCCGCGCGCCTCGCCATCGCCGCCGGGGCGGACGGCATCACCGTGCATCTGCGGGAGGACCGGCGCCACATCCGCGACCGCGATGTGGAGCGCATGCGCGCCGAACTGCCGACGCGGCTGAACCTGGAGATGGCGGCGACGGAGGAGATGGTCGGCATCGCCTGCCGCCTGGCCCCCGAGGCCTGCTGCCTGGTGCCGGAGAAGCGGCAGGAGCTGACCACCGAAGGCGGGCTGGATGTGCTGCGCGCCGATGCCTTCCTGGGCGAGGCGGTGAAGCGCCTGGCCGGTGCCGGCATCGAGGTTTCGATCTTCATCGAGGCCGATCCGGCGCAGATCGAGGCCGCGGCACGCCTCGGCGCCCAGGCAATCGAGCTGCATACCGGCGCCTATGCCGATGCGCCGGCGGAGGCGCGCGGGCCGCATCTGGAGCGGCTCCGGGCCGGCGCCAGGGCGGCGCGCAAGGCCGGGCTGCTCTGCCATGCCGGGCACGGGCTGACCTATGACAGCATCACCCCCATCGCGGCGATGCCGGAGGTGGTGGAGGTCAGCATCGGCCATTTCCTCATCGGCCAAAGCGTCTTCGAGGGCCTGCCCTCGGCGATTCGCCGCATGAAGGCGCTGATTGCCGAGGCGCGGGCGGGGTGAAGGGGAGGGGCGGAAAGCCCCTCCCGCCTGTCAGGCCATGGCCGGCGCCGGGCGCCGCAAGCCGAGGAATTGAAGCTCGGCGAACAGCGCCACGGCCAGCGCCTGGATGACGATGAAAGCCTGTCCCAGCCCGTTCGGCTGCACCCAGCCGTTGGCCAGCAACAGCAGGCTGTCCACAACCCAGATCGCGTTGATGCCGATCACCGTCCAGACCGCCGCCCGCGTCAGGCTTGCCCGGCTGCCGAGCCAGGCGACCAGCGCCGCATAGGGCAGCAGCGCCAGCCCCGCGCCGGAGAGCAGCCCCGCCGGCAGGTGCAGGAGCGCACCGAGCGGGCCGGCACCGAGCAGCATCGACAGGCCCATCACGCCGCTGGCTGCCGCATCCGCCAGCAGCGCCCAGCGCAGCAGCGGGGAGGGAGAGAAGGAGCGCATCGCCACCTCCCTGCCCTACTGGCCCGGCACCATGTCGAGGAAACCGGTGACGGATTGCAGCCTGCCATCCGCGGCGAGCACGGCGAAATCCGTGCCGCTTGCCAGGGGCGCACCCTCCGGTGGCGTCAGTTCCCAGGAGAAGCGCAGCCGGTCATGGTGGCTGTCCACCTTGCCGGCAAGCCGGAAGCGCAGGCCCGGGAAACGGTCCTGGACCGCCGCGATCATGGCATCAATGCCGGCCTGCCCCTCGCCCTGCATCATCGGGTCGAGATAGGTCGCGGCCTCGGTGAAGGTCCGGGCGATCAGGGCGCGGCGGCGGCCAGGATCGCTTTCGTTCCAGCTTGCGATGTAGCGCTCGATCAAATCATTCATGGCTTGCATGGCGATCTCCATCGGTCCGGCAACCATGTTTCCGTGCTGC
>CALGVL010000381.1 GCA_937930165.1 uncultured Acetobacteraceae bacterium | reverse complement strand
TGCCGAGGGTCCGCAGGACTTCCTCGACCACACCAAGCTCGAGCTGCACCGCGACCTGGTCTTCTGCTTCACTCCCAAGGGCGACCTGATCGAGCTGCCGCGCGGCGCGACGCCAGTGGACTTCGCCTATGAGGTCCACAGTCAGGTCGGCGACACCTGCGTCGGTGCCAAGGTCAACGGCAAGATCGTGCCGCTGCGGCACGCGCTGGAGAATGGCGACCAGGTCGAGATCATCACCGCCCGCGGCGGCACGCCGAATCCCGCCTGGGAGCGCTTCGTCGTCACCGGCAAGGCGCGCGCCCGCATCCGCCGCTTCATGCACGCCCGGCAGCGGCAGGAGCACCAGGAAAGCGGCCGGGCCGCCATCGCCAAGGCCTTCCGCCAGGAGGGCCTGGACTTCTCCGAGAAGCTGCTGGAAGGCGCGCTGAAGGCACTGAAGCAGCCGGGGCTGGATGAACTCTACACCGCTGTCGGCGCAGGATCGCTCTCGCCGCGCGAGGTGGTGCATGCGGCGGTGCCCGAACTGCGCAGCCCGCCACGCGCCACCACGCCCATCCCGCTGGCGCGTCCGCGCGGGCGCCTCGGCGCGGGGCCGCTGCTGGGCAAGGGGGAGCGGTCCGCCGGCCTGCCGGTAACCGGCCTGGTCAGCGGCATGCCCTACCATTTCGCCGGCTGCTGCCACCCGCTACCGGGCGAGCGGATCATCGGCATCGTCACCACCGGCAAGGGGGTCACGATCCACGCCGCCGATTGCCACACCCTGGAGAATTTCGCCCAGACGCCGGAGCGCTTCCTGGACATAGACTGGGACGAGACCGCCTCCGGCGGCCGCATTGGCCGCATCATCGTCGAGACGCGCAACCGGCCCTCCGCCCTGGCCTTCCTCACTGATACCGTGGCGCAGCAGGAGGGCGTGGTGACCAGCCTGCGCGTGCTGCACCGCGATGCGGATGCCTGCGAGGTGGCGCTGGACGTGGAGGTAAAGGACCTCCGGCACCTCGAACGCATCATGGCCACCCTGCGCGCTCCGGCCGAGAATCTACGGGTCGAGCGGGCGCGCGGTTGAGCCAGGCTTTGGGGGCAGTCCTGTGATTCTCGGCATCGGCAACGACGTGGTTGACATCCGCCGCATCGAGCAGACCCTCGAACGTCACGGCGAACGCTTCCTGGAGCGCGTCTTCACCCCCGTCGAAAGGGCGAAGGCGGAGCGGCGGACGGAGCGGATTCGCGCCTCCACCTATGCCAAGCGCTTCGCGGCCAAGGAGGCGGCGGCCAAGGCGCTCGGCACCGGCTTCCGCGCCGGCGTGTTCTTCCGCGACCTCGGCGTGGTGAACCTGCGCTCCGGGCAACCGACCATGCAGATGACAGGCGGCGCCGCGGCGCGCTTGGCCGCGATCACGCCGCCCGGCCATGTGGCGCAGGTGTCGCTGACCATGACGGACGAATACCCCTATGCCAGCGCGGTGGTCATCATCTCCGCCGTGCCGCTGCCGGGATAGCGGCGGGGCCGCGCCGGCCTTAATCTTCCGCAGAAGCGAAGGGGAGGAGGCGCATGAACCGTCTTGACCTGCAGGGGCGCGTGGCGGTGGTGACCGGCGGCGCCCGCGGCATCGGCCTGGCGATCGCCGAGCGCAGCGCGGCGAGCGGTGCGAAGGTGGCGATCTGGGATGTGGACCTGCCGGAAGCGCGAAAGACCGCGGATCGCCTGGGCGGCTTCTCCGTGCAGGTCGATGTCACGGATCACGACGCGATCGCCGCGGCACTGCGGGCGACCGAGTCGGCGCTCGGCCCGGTGGACATCCTCTTCGCCAATGCCGGCATCACTGGCCCGAATGCGCTGGTGGAGGACTACCCCATCGATGCTTGGCGCAAGGTGATCGAGATCGACCTCACCGGCGTCTTCCTCTGCTGCCGGGCGGTGGTGCCGGGCATGCGGGCGCGGAATTACGGGCGGATCGTCAACATCGCCTCCATTGCCGGGAAGGAGGGCAATCCGAATGCCGCCGCCTATTCCGCTGCCAAGGCCGGGGTGATCGGCTTTACCAAGTCGCTCGGCAAGGAACTGGCGACCACGAATGTGCGGGTGAATTGCGTCACCCCGGCCGCCGCCGCCACCGACATTTTCAAGCAGATGACCGAGCAACAGATCGCCTACATGCTCAGCAAGATTCCGGCCGGGCGCTTCGCCGAAGTGCAGGAGATCGCCGCCCTAGCCTGCTGGCTGGCGACGGAGGATTGCAGCTTCTCGACCGGTGGTGTCTTTGACGTCTCCGGCGGGCGCGCAACCTACTGAGCGGGCCGGTCGCGCCCTTTTCTCCGTTCCCGCAGAATGGAGAGCGCGCGGCGGAAAGCCATGGCCATGTGCTCGGCGGGCATGGCGCCGGAGAAGAGCAGATGGCCCTCCAGCGCGAAGCTCGGTACGCCGGACAGGCCGGCACGGCGGAAGCCAAGATCCTCCTGCCGCACCTCCGCTTCCCCGGCGGTGCTGTCCAGGAAGCCGGCGACCGCCGCCCCGTCCATCCCGACCTCGGCAGCGATCTCGGCCAGGACCGTGCGGCTGCCGATGTCTCGGCCATCGCGGAAATAGGCGTGGAACAGCGCCTCCACGATCCGGTCCTGCAGGGGGGCGCCGCTCTCGCCGGCCAGGCGGATCAGGCGGTGCGCGTCCAGGGTATTGGGCGTGCGCCGCATGCGGTCATGCCGGAATTCCAGGCCTATGGCGGCACCGGCCGCGGCGACCTGCGCATCCAGCTCTCGTGAGCGTTCCAGGCTGCCGAATTTGGCGGCGCGATAGGCATCGCGCTCCACCCCTTCGCGCGGCATGTCGGGATTGAGTTGGAAAGGGCGCCAGTGGATCTCGAAACGCTCCCCCTCCTCGGCTAGGCTCAGGACCCATTAATTGCTTGGAGCGACGCGGCGGGGTGTGATTCTGGGTGTGGTGGAGGTGCCGCCATGCCCAGACCGCCGTTCCTGCTCTCGGCCGCCCAGATGCGGCGCCTGTCGCCCCACTTCCCGCTCTCGCATGGCATCCCCCGAGTGGACGACCGACGAGTGCTCAGCGGCATCATCTACGTCATCCGTCACGGCCTGCAGTGGCGCGACGCGCCTGCCGCCTACGGCCCGTACAAGACCCTCTACAACCGCTTCGTCCGGTGGAGCCGCATGGGCGTGTTCGACCGGATCTTCGCCGCCCTTGCCGCCGAAGGCGGTCCGCCCGGGCGGCTGATGATCGACAGCACCCACCTCAAGGCGCATCGCACCGCCGCCAGTCTCCTCCAAAAGGGGCTTTTCCCCGCTGCATCGGCCGCACCAAGGGCGGCCTGAACTCCAAGCTCCATGCCGTTTGCGACGGCCAGGGCCGCCCCGTCGTGCTTCTCCTCACCGAGGGCCAGGCCAGCGACCATCGTGGCGCCGCTCTCTTGCTGCCCCGGCTCCCTTCTGGGGCAAGGGAACTCATCGCCGACCGCGGCTACGACAGCGCCCGCTTCCGCGAGGCCCTGGCCGCCCGCGGCATCACGCCCTGCATTCCCTCAACGCGCAGCCGCAAGCAGCCCATCCCACACGACGCCCTGCTCTACCGCCAGCGCCACCGCATCGAGATCATGTTCGGCAGGCTCAAGGACTGGCGCCGCATCGCCATGCGCTACGACCGATGCGCACACACCTTCTTCTCCGCCATCACCCTCGCCGCCGCCGTCACCTTCTGGCTCAATTAGTGAGTCCTGAGCCTAGCTGCGCCAGGGCGCCTGCCAGGTTGCGCTTGCCGATCCAGCACCAGGGGCAGATCGCATCGGAGATGACGTCGATACGGGCCGGCACCGTCTGGAGCGGCAGCACCGCTGCATCGGTTATCGGCAACTCGCAGCCATCCTGTCCGCAGGCAGCGCCCTCGGGAACGCGGTGGTCCATGCTTGCCCTCCTTGCCCGATTCGCCGGGGGCGGGCGCTGCCGGCCTGCCTCCCTGCCTAGTTGATGGGTACGATCTGCCCGCCGCAGGCGACGAAGCAGTCGTCATAGGGGCGGTCACACTGATAGGCCCCGCCGGTGCAGATCGGCGGCATCACGCAGTGACTGCCCCCACCGGAAGCCCGGCAGCGATTATAGCTGGCCAGCGCCGCGCTCCGCATCATGTTGCATTGCTGAAGCTGATAATTCTGCTGGGACACACATTGTGACCGCATCATGCCGCACTGGGCGACGCAGGCGCGCCCCTCCGGCGTGTTGGGGGGGATGCGCTGGTATTGCGTGCAGGCCCCGATCATCAGGAACGCCAGCAGCGGCAGCGCCATGCGCGAAGCGCGCAGCAGGGAAAAGATTCGCATACACCGTAGGATGACGCGGCCGATAACAGACCGCAACCATAACGTTCGTTCGATGATCCGAACTCCTCCCGGCTGAGGCATCAGAGTGGATAGCCGGGTGTGTTGCGCGCAAGCCCGCCGAAAAGGTCCAGCATCCTGCCGCGCCACTCCGCCACCGGGTCGTCCGCCTCCAGCAGCCGGAAGGGGCTGCAGACGCGCGCCCACTGGAAGGCGCCGAAGACGATGTAGTCGCCGTAGTCCGGCGCCTCCCCGCCCAGCCAGGGCTGGTTCCTCAGGGTGATGCGCAGCGGCTGCAGGTCCCGGCGGAAGCCGGTCACCCGGCTGTCGCGGTCGGCCACCACCTCCTCCAGCGTCATGCCGAAGCGCTTCTCCCGGCTTTCGCGGAAATAGGCCTGATCGGCGGGGCCGAGGCAGGCCAGAATGTCCGTCAGCACCAGCCGTGCGATGCCCGGATGCAGCACCGAATCCACCCAGCTGTTGATGAACCGCACCGCTCCGCGGCTGCCGCCGAACAGGGCAGGGCGCTCCGGGTAATTCTCCTCCAGCCAGCAGGCGATGGCCCAGGAATCGGAAACCACCCGCCCGTTATCCACCAGCACCGGCACCTGGCCCTGGCCGGAGAAGCCGAGCTTCTCCTTCTCCGTGAAGCGCCAGGGGATGGTCTCCACCTCCAGCCCCTTATGCGCCAGGGCCATGCGGATGCGCCAGCAGAAGGGACTGAAGCGGCGGGCCGGATCGGCGCCGGCCAGGTCGTACAGGATGCGGCTCATGCGGGACTCCTTCATTGCCAGTCTGTCCTCCCATTCGTTGCTTGGCCACCTCCGGAAAGCCCTGCCGTCGAGGACCGGCCCGGTCCCGGCCCGCGGCCGGGCCGCTTGAGGGCAGGAGCGAATGCGGGCAGACTGACCCAGCACGGGACGCAACCGTGGAGGAACAGATGGCCTGGAAGAAGCCGCGCGTCACCGAACTGTCCCTGGCGCTCGAAATCAACTGCTACACCTGCGCCGAGATCGGCTGAGACAGGGCGCAGGCCACGGCGGCACGTGACCTGCCCCGAATGAGATGACTATCCAGGGCCTGCACCGCACCTCGGTGCAGGACATCGCCTTCGAGGCGGGTGAAGCAGCATGCTTCGTGCACTTGTCCTGGGCTCCGCTGCCGGGGGCGGCTTCCCGCAATGGAACTCGGCCGGGCTCGGCTGCCAGCGGGCACGGGCCGGTGATCCGGCGGCGAAGCCGAGGACCCAGACCTCCCTGGCCGTCTCCGCCGATGGCCATCGCTGGGTGCTGCTGAATGCTTCGCCCGACCTGCGGGCGCAGATCGAGGCCAACCCGCCGCTGCATCCCCGCCCGCAGCCCGGCACGATCCGCCATTCCCCCATCGCCGCCGTCGTCCTGACCGGGGCGGAGGTGGACACCATCGCCGGGCTGCTGACCCTGCGGGAGCGGCACGCCTTCGCCCTCTACGCCGCTGCTCCGGCGCTGGCCGTGCTGGCGGAGAATCCGATCTTCCAGGCGGTGAATCCGGGCATCGTGCCGCGGCGCGGCCTGCCGCTCGGGCAGGGGATTGCCCTGTGCGATGCCGCGGGGGAGTCGCTCGGCCTGATGCTCGAGGCCTTCCCGGTGCCGGGCAAGGTGCCGCTCTTCCAGGAGGCGCCGGACGGCGCCGATCCTGGCCGCGTGGATGCGGGGGAGACGATCGGCCTCCGGCTCTCCGCCGGGGACGGGCCGGGGCTGTTCTTCATCCCCGGCTGCGCCGCCGTGACGGAGGATCTGCGGGAACGTCTGCGCGGCGCCGCCTGCCTGCTGTTCGATGGCACGCTCTGGAGCGACGACGAGATGATCCGCGCCGGCGCGGGCCCCAAGACCGGGGCACGCATGGGCCATATGAGCATCAGCGGGCCGCAGGGCACGCTCGCGACCTTCGCGGAGCTCGGCATCTGCCGTCGCATCCTGATCCACCTGAACAACACCAACCCCATCCTGTTGGAGGACAGCCCCGAGCGCGCCGCGGTGCGTGCCGCGGGCTGGGAAGTGGCGGAGGACGGCATGGAGATCACCCTATGACCGCGCAGCCTGATCGTACCATGGCGGACCAGGCGGAATTGCTCTCGCCTGAGGAATTGGAGCGCCGCCTGCGTGCCATCGGCGAGGAGCGCTACCATATCCACCATCCTTTCCATCACCTGCTGCATGGCGGCAAGCTGAGCAAGGGGCAGGTGCAGGCCTGGGCGCTGAACCGCTACTACTACCAGGCCAGCATTCCGGCGAAGGACGCCTCGCTGCTGGCGCGCCTGCCGACGCCGGAACTCCGCCGCGAATGGCGGCGCCGGCTGGTGGACCATGATGGCGACGGCCAGAAGCCCGGCGGCATCGAGCGCTGGCTGAAGCTGACCGACGGCCTCGGCCTGGACCGTGACTATGTCGTCTCGCTGCGTGGCCTGCTGCCCGGCACCCGCTTTGCGGTGGATGCCTATGTCAATTTCGTCCAGTCCCGGTCGGTGCTCGAAGCCGTGGCCTCCTCGCTGACGGAGATGTTCTCGCCCAACATCATCTCCCAGCGCGTCGCCGGCATGCTGCGCAACTACGATTTCGTCAGCGAGGAAACGCTGGCCTATTTTACCCCGCGCCTGACCCAGGCGCCGCAGGACGTCGCTTTCGCCCTGGCCTATGTGAAGGAGCACGCACGCACGCGGGAGCAGCAGGAGCAGGTGATGGACGCGCTTCGCTTCAAATGCGACCTGCTCTGGGCGCAGCTCGACGCGCTGTATTTCGCCTATGTCGAGCCCGGTCTGCCGCCGCCGGGGGCGTTCCGGCCGTGATGGCCGGCTCCGCCGTCCCGCGCTTCGCCCGCGGCGTCCGGCTGCGGGAGGACCAGGCCCGCGGCCGCTGGGTGGTGATGGCGCCGGAGCGTATGTTCGTCCCTGACGAGACGGCGCTGGAGATCCTGCGCCTGGTGGACGGGCTGCGCAGCCTGGACGCCATCGTGGACGAGCTCGCCGCGCGTTTCGATGCACCGCGGGAGGAGATCCTGCAGGATGTCGCCGCAATGCTGGAGGATCTGGCCGGGAAGGGCGTAATTGCGGCATGATCGAGCCGCCCCTCGCGCTCCTCGCGGAACTGACGCATTGCTGCCCTCTGCGCCGCCCCTATTGCTCCAACCCCGCCGCGCTGACGCGGCCGGGGCAGGAGCTGGATGCGGCGAGCCGCATCCTGCCCTGTTACGCGGTGGAAAGCCTTCCCGGCTTCGCCTTTCCCAGTGTTCATGACACGTCCCTGCGCGCTGCGTGGGAGGAGTCCGAAGTCTTCAACCGCTTCCGCGGCACCGGCTGGATGCTCCCACCCTGCCAGGGCTGCGAGCGGGCAGAACTGGACTGGGGCGGCTGCCGCTGCCAAGTCTTCGCGCTGACAGGCGATGCCGCCACCGATCCTGCCTGCGCCCTAACGCCGCAGCACGCCGTCCTGGCATAGGCGGCGGAAGCGGCAGCCGGGGCAGAGGAGGGCTTCAGCTATCGGGAGCCGCGGCGGGCGGGTGCCTGACCCCATCTTGCCCGAACGGCAACAGGGCCCAATTCGACGACAACCATCAGGACGGAGACCGACCATGCTGCTGCGCTGCGCTACTATGGCCACGGGAGTGATGATTTCAGGACTGGCCTTTGCCACCGGAGTTGGCGTCGGCGCCGCGGCTGTCGGCGGAGCCTATCTCGCCTGCAAGGCCATGAAGCGTCGCTCGCGCTGGCGGGACGAGGATCATGGCATGGCGTCCCACACTCCGAATCCGGGCGACGATCTGGCCTCGACGGAGGCGATGCCCAGCTGATCCGCCGCTCTCCCCCGCCCGCATGAATGGGCGGGGGAGGGCAGCCTTAATCCGGCAGGATGGCCGTTGCCTCGATCTCGACGCGCGCCTCGGGTTCCACCAGCCCGCCGACCTGCACCAGGGTCATGGCCGGGAAGTGACGGCCCATCACTGCGCGATAGGCCGGACCGAGCGCCTGCAGGCTGCTCCGGTATTCCTCCATGTCCACGACATACCAGGTGAGACGGGCCATATGCTCCGGCCCGCCGCCGGCCTGAGCCAGCACCGCCAGGATGTTGTGCAGCGCCTGCTGCACCTGGGCGACGAAACCGGCCGGGAAGCGGCCCTGCCGGTCCCAGCCCACCTGGCCGCCGACCAGGACGATCCGGCCCCGGCCCATCATCCCGTTGGCATAGCCCTTGGGCGCCGGCCAGTCGGGTGGCTGCAGGATGGTCAGCGGGTTCAAGCAGCGGCTCCCTGATTGAGGGCACGCAGCGCGAAGCGTTGCAATTTGCCGGTTTCGGTGCGGGGCAGGGCGGGTAGGAATTCGATGGCGCGCGGGTATTTGTAGGGAGCGATCTCGGCCTTCACATGCTCCTGCAGCGCCCGGATCAGTTCCGGGGATTCGGCCACTCCGCTTTTCAGCACCACATAGGCTTTCACGATCTGCCCGCGCTCCGCATCCGGCGCACCGACCACGCCGCATTCCTGCACCGCCGGATGGGTCAGCAGGGCAGCCTCCACCTCCGGCCCGGCGATATTGTAGCCGGCGGAGACGATCATGTCGTCATTGCGTGCTTGATACCAGAAATAGCCATCCTCGTCCTGGATGTAGGTGTCGCCGGTGATGTTCCAGCCATTCTCGACATAGCGCGTCTGGCGCGGGTCGTTCAGGTAGCGGCAGCCTGTCGGGCCGCGCACGGCAAGGCGCCCGGGTGTTCCGCGCGGCACCTCCTGCCCGTTCGCATCCGCCACCTTCGCCTCGTAACCCGGCACCGGCTTGCCGGTCGCGCCGGGGCGGATCTCCTCCTCTCGCGCCGCGATGAAGATGTGCAGCATTTCCGTCGAGCCGATGCCGTCCATCAGCTTCAGCCCCGTCGCCTCCTGCCATGCCTCGAAGATGGGCTTCGGCAGCGCCTCCCCCGCCGAGACGCATTTGCGCAGGGAGGAGAGGTCGAACCCCTTCGCCCGCGCCGCCATGGCCCGGTAGGCTGTGGGCGCGGTGAAGCAGACCGTGGCGCGGTACTGCTGGATGGCGGCCAGCAAATCCTCCGGTGGCACCTTTTCCAGCAGCACGGTGCTGGCGCCGACGCGGAAGGGGAACAGCACCAGGCCGCCAAGACCGAAGGTGAAGGCCAGGGGCGGCGAGCCGATGAAGATGTCCGACGCCTCGGGCTGCAGCACTTCCCGCCCATAGCTGTCGCAGGTGGCCAGCATGTCGCGGTGGAAATGCATCGTCCCCTTCGGCTCCCCGGTGGTGCCGGAGGTGAAGCCGATCAGGCATACATCCTCGGCCGCGGTGTCGCAGGCCGTGAAGTCAGGGCTTGCCGATGTGCAGAGCGTCTCCAGCTCTGCATTGCCCCAGAACACTAGGTGCCGCAGATCCGGTGCACCGGCCGCGGCCTTCCGCATCTCCTCCGCCAGCCGGGCATCGCAGAGCGCGTGGCTGATGCGCGCCTTGTGCAGCATCTGGCCAAGCTCCTTCGCCCGCAGCAGCGGCATGGTCGCCACCACCACCCCACCCGCCTTCAGCGCCGCGAAATAGGCGGCGACCATCCAGGCGGTATTGGCGCTGCGTAGCAGCACGCGGTTGCCGGGCACCAAGCCGAGCCGCTGCACCAGCACATTGGCAATGCGGTTGACCCGCTCCGCAAGCTGTCCGTAGGTCAGGGTCTCGGCCGGCGTGATGACGGCGGGGTGGTCGGCGCGGCCGCGCTCCAGGTTGCGATCCAGCAATTCGACCGCGCAGTTCAGGCGCGGCGGATAGCGCAACTGCGGCAGGGTGAAGAGCAGCTCCGGCCACTGATCCCGCGGCGGCAGGCTGTCCGCCGCGAAATTGTCCTGATGCGCACTGGGAATGCGACCCGTCCCTATGCCCGGCCCATCCATCGCAGCCTCCGTCATCTTGCCGGATCCGATCCGGCCGGTTCGGTCACCTGGCTCCCCCTGCCTGGGCGCGGGCGAGTTCCGCGCGGGCGATGACGATGCGCTGAATCTCGCTGGCGCCCTCATAGACCCGTAGGCTGCGCACCTCGCGGTACAGTTCCTCCGGGCCGCTGCCGCGGACCACGCCCAGCCCGCCATGGATCTGCACGCAGCGGTCCACCACGCGCTGTGCCGCCTCCGTGGCGAAGAGCTTCGCCTGCGCCGCTTCCCGTGAAATGCGCGGCGCCCCGCTGTCCTTCAGCCAGGCGGCGCGGTAGACCAGTAGCGCCGCCGCATCCACCTCAGTGGCGCTCTCCGCGATGGCCGCCTGCGTCATCTGCTGGTCGAAGAGGGGCCCGCCGAACAGCCGGCGGTCCGCTGCGCGTCGCACCGTCATGTCCAACGCCTTCCGCGCGAAGCCGAGCGCCGCGGCGCCGACCGTCGCCCGGAAGACATCCAGCACCGCCATCGCCACCCGGAAACCCTCGCCTGGCGCACCGAGCATGTCCGCGCGCGGCACTCGCACCGCATCGAAGCGCAACGTGGCTATCGGATGCGGCGCGGTGATCTCCAGCCGCTCCTCCACGCTCAGCCCCGGCGCATCGGCCGGCACAAGGAAGGCGGAAAGCCCCTTGGCGCCCGGGCCCTCTCCGGTACGGGCAAAGACCAGATAGGTGCTGGCGATTCCGCCATTGCTGATCCAGGTCTTGCGCCCACTGATCCGATAATGCGTATCGCCATCCGGCACCGCGACGGTCGCCAGCGCCGCGACATCGGATCCAGCCTCCGGCTCGCTCAGGGCGAAGGCGGCGAGCGCTGTGCCCGCCCGTGCTGCCGCCAGCACGCGCGCCCGCAGGACCGCGTTGCCGAACAGCGTGACGGCGCCGGTCCCGAGCCCCTGCATGGCGAAGGCGAAATCT
>CALGVL010000380.1 GCA_937930165.1 uncultured Acetobacteraceae bacterium | reverse complement strand
ACGAGATTGGTCAGTGACTGGAGTTCAGACGTGTGCTCTTCCGATCGGGCGGCAAGCCGGCGCCGGGCTATGACCTGGTAGCGCTGGACGAGAAGGGGCAGGAGGTGCCGCCCGGCCAGATCGGCTCCCTGGCGGTGAAGCTGCCGCTGCCGCCTGCCTGCCTGCCGACGCTGTGGCAGGCCGACGACCGCTTCCGGGAGAGCTACCTGGATGCCTTCCTCGGCCATTACAACACCGGCGATGCCGGCATGATCGATGCCGAGGGCTATGTCTGGGTCATGGCCCGCACCGACGACATCATCAATGTCGCCGGCCACCGCCTGAGCACCGGCGCCATGGAGGAGGTGCTGGCCAGCCACCCGGATGTGGCGGAATGTGCGGTGGTCGGGGTGAAGGACAGCCTCAAGGGCCAGGTGCCGCTCGGCCTGGTGGTGCTGAAGGCCGGCACGGCGAAACCGGAAGCGGAGATCACGCGGGAACTGGTCGCCATGGTGCGCGAGCGGATCGGCCCGGTCGCCGCCTTCAAGGATGCGATGGTGGTGCCGCGCCTGCCCAAGACCCGCAGCGGCAAGATCCTGCGCGCGACCCTGCGCCGGATCGCGGATGGCGAGGACTACACGGTGCCCGCCACCATCGACGACCCGGCCGTCCTGCAGGAGATGGAAGGCACCTTGCGGGCGGCGATGCGCTAGGCCTTGATAATGTGCGGCCCGGTCAGGCCGAGGCGGCCGCAGATATTGCGGGTGTCCACCACCAGCCGCGACTCCCTGGCCAGCATCGCGTAATCCACCGCATCGTGGTCGGTGACGATCAGCGCCGCATGGTATTCATGCAGCGCTTCCGCCGACCAGGCCAGGCTGCGGCGGCCACCGAGTCCCGGATGCTCGGCCAGCCGCGGGATGCGAGGCACCAGCGGGTCGAAATAGTCGGCCTCGGCGCCGCGCTCCTCCAGCAGTTCCATCAGGCGGAGCGCCGGGCTCTCCCGCAGGTCGTCGAGATTCCGCTTGTAGCCGAGGCCGAGCACCAGGATCCGGCTGCCGCTCAGGCCGCGCTGCTGCATCCGGTCCAGCGCCTGCGCCAGCCGGTCCAGCACGTGATGCGGCATGGCGGTGTTGATCTCGCCCGCCAATTCGACGAAGCGGGTGGAGACGCCATGCGCCCGCGCCTTCCAGGTGAGGTAGAAGGGATCGACCGGAATGCAGTGCCCGCCCAGGCCCGGCCCCGGCCAGAAGGGCATATAGCCGAAGGGCTTCGTCCGGGCCGCCTCGATGACCTCCCAGATATCGATGCCCATGGCGCCGAAGACCAGCTTCAGCTCGTTGACCAAGCCGATGTTGACGGCGCGGAAGACATTCTCTGTCAGCTTCACCGCCTCCGCGGTCTCCAGCGAACCGACCGGCACCGTTCGCCGCACCACTGCGCCATACAGGGCCAGGGCCAGGCGGAGGGAGGCCGCATCGGCCCCGCCCACCACCTTGGGGATGCCGGCGGTGTGGAACTCGGCATTACCGGGATCCTCACGCTCCGGCGAATAGGCCAGGAAGAATTCACGGCCACAGCGAAGGCCAGTGGATTCCAGGATGGGCAGCAGCACCTCGCGGGTGGTGCCGGGATAGGTGGTGGATTCCAGCACGATGAGCTGGCCGGGGCGGAGCTGCCCTGCGATCCTCCGCGCCGCATCCTCCACATGGGAGAGATCCGGTTCCCGATGCCGCCCCAGCGGCGTCGGCACGCAGATCAGGATGGCATCCGCCTCGTTCAGGCTGCTCCGCTGCCCTGCCAGGGCAAACCGGCCGGACCGGAGATGCGGCCACAGCGCCTCGGACGGGATGTGGCGCAGGGGGCTCTCGCCTGCGGCAAGGCGGGCAAGCTTCTCGCCATCCGTGTCGCAGCCAAGCGTCCGGAAGCCGGCCCCGCATATCGCCAGGGCCAGGGGCAGCCCGACATGGCCGAGGCCGATGATGGCGACCCTGGCTGTCCGATCGGCAATGCGCCGGGCCAGCGCTGCGGCATGCACCGAATCGGCAGCCGGCAGCGGGACCCGGCCCAGGGGCGGCATGGTATCCGGCATGGCAAAATGATTGCGCTGACGTTCAGGCCTGGTCAACCTAGGATAGAATAATCTCACCAAATCTCACGCTTTGCGCGTCTACGCTAGCCGTTCCCACTATGGACAGAGGAGCAACACGGCATTAAGAGGCTGAGATCAAAGGCCGCATTCCGGACAGCCGGACGATGAAATTTCTGGTCACCGGCAGCGCCGGATTCATCGGCTTCCATCTCAGCCGGCGGCTGCTGGCGGATGGGCATGCGGTGGCCGGCATTGACGCCATGATCCCCTATTATGATGTGCGGCTGAAGGAGGCCCGTCACGCCATCCTGAGCCAGGATGCGCGGTTCCGTCCGCACATCCTGGACCTTGCCGATGCCGCGGCGCTGCGGCAGGTGATGGCGGCGGAGGCGCCGGATGTGGTGGTGCACCTCGCCGCCCAGGCCGGCGTCCGCTACGCGCTCGAACACCCGGAAAGCTACGTCCACAACAATTTCCTCGGCACCTATGCGCTGCTGGAGGCCTGCCGCGAAAGGCCGGTACGCCATCTGCTGATGGCCTCCACCAGTTCCGCCTATGGCGCGAACACGGCGATGCCCTTCCGGGAGACGGATGCCGCTGCCACGCCGCTCAACATCTATGCGGCGAGCAAGCTGGCGACGGAGCATCTCGGTCATTGCTACGCGCATCTCTGGCGCCAGCCAATAACGATGTTCCGCTTCTTCACGGTCTACGGGCCGTGGGGCCGGCCGGACATGGCCTTCTTCAAATTCACCGATGCCATCCTGCGCGGCCAGCCGATCAACATCCACAACCATGGCCGGATGGAGCGGGACTTCACCTATGTGGACGACCTGGTGGAGGCGATCACTCGGCTGATCGGCGCGGTGCCGGAAGCCGGGCGCAAGGTGACCGACTGCGATTCGGTCAGCCCAGTCGCCCCCTTCCGGGTGGTGAATATCGGCAATGCGCAGCCGGTGCCGCTCCTCGACTTCATCGCGGCGATCGAGCGAGCCACCGGCCGCGCGGCGCAGCGCAGGTTGGTGGACATGCAGCCCGGCGAGGTGGTGAAGACCTGGTCCGACACCACCCTGCTGCATGCCCTGACCGGCTATCGCCCGGGAACGGATGTGGCGACCGGAATTGCCGCCTTCGTCGCCTGGTTCCGGGACTATTACGGGATCTGAGGGCCGCCCGCCGGTGCGCCTGGAGCAAGAGTATACATGAGTAGTCAACTCCGCTACCTGCAGAGCTATCCGCAGATGGTCAGCGGGCTCCTCAAGCTATTCCCCGAGGACGAGGCCGTCTCCCGCGCGGTGGGCGGCAATTACGAGTATTTCGGCGTGCTGGAACATGCGCTGCTGCGAGCCCAGGGGCTGCGGCCGGAGTCGAGCGTGGTCGATGTCGGCTGCGGCTCCGGCCGGCTTGCCCGGCAGCTCAGCCGTTATCCGGGCCTGCGTTATGTCGGGACGGATGTGGTGCCGCAGCTGCTGGACTATGCACGCCGCAAGACCGGCCGTCCGGATTTCCGGTTCGAGCTGGTCGATGCCGTCCATCTGCCCGTACCGGATGCTGAAGCCGATTTCGTCGCCTTCTTCTCGGTCTTCACGCACCTGCTGCACGAGGAATCCTATGTCTATCTGCAGGAGGCGCACCGGGCGCTGCGTCCGGGCGGGAAGGTAGTGTTCTCCTTCCTGGAATACGGGCTGCAAGGCGCCTGGCCGGTCTTCGAAGCCAATATTGACTGGGTCCGGAAGCGCTACATCGCCGGCCACCTCAACGTGTTCATGCATCGCGCCGACCTGACCCTCTGGGCGGAACGGCTGGGCTTCGAGCTGGTCGCCTTCCAGGATGGCGCCGTGCCGTCCATCCTGGTTGATGCCGAGACCGCCACGGAGGCGGTGCCGCCAGGCACCTATGCACTGGGGCAGTCCGCCTGCATTCTGCGCAAGCCGCTGCCCAGCGAGCCCGCGCAGGCGAGCCCCTGACCCGCAGGGCAGGCCAGTCCGCCACGGTCACCGGGCTGCCCGCAAGCCCAGCCTTACCGACGGCATTCGCCCATCTCCACCGCTGGCGGCTCAACGGCACGCCCCGGCGCCTGCATGACCGGTTTGGCACGAAGGCCCCTTGCCGAGTGTGCCAAGTCCGGCGAGTTGCCGTGCCTGGGTGTGGGAGCTGAGGGCCGATCCCGAGGAGTGTCACGGCAGGGCTGAGGAGGAAGGTTCCAGGCCCGCGCGATGACCTGAAAATCCACCCCGCCGGCCACGGCCTCAGCTGAAGATGAAATCGGAGTAGACTATGTCCTCAAGCAGGATACCGACGAGGTAGAGGCCATCGCCATTGCCGAAATCGATGAAAGTATCGGTGCCGGTGCCGGCAAGGTAAACATCGAAGGTATCGAAGCCGTGCAGCAGGAAAGTGTCCGTGCCGGCCTCGTAGTCCTGGATCACCGTGACACCGTAGTCGGTCCTGAAAATGAAGGTGTCGGCCCCGGCACCGCCTATCAGCGTGTCGGCTCCGCCGCCGCCCTCCAGCGTGTCATTGCCTGCCTCGCCATACAGCCAGTTGGCGCCGGCATCGCCGATCAGCGTGTCGTTTCCGGCGCCGCCGCTGACATGCTCGATCGCGGTCAGCTGGTCGACCTTGATCTCCGCCCCGCCCGCATCGAAGCCGTAGGCCAGCCCGGCCGCCAGGTTGACCTCGATCCGCCCGGCAAAGTCGGTGTAGTCGGCCAGGTCCTCGCCGGCGCCGCCATCCAGCTGGTCGTAGCCCGCCCCGGCAAGCAGCGTGTCGTTCCCGGCGCCGCCCTCCAGCCAGTCGTCGCCCGCGCCGCCGTGCAGCCAGTTGGCCCCGGCATCGCCCCGGATCAGGTCGTCGCCGGCCCCGCCGAGCACCCCCTCGATGTCGCGCAGCTCGCTGTCGCTGTTGAGCTCCCGCCCGGCAGCCAGGTCCACCGCCAGATCATCGGCCGCGTCGCGGTAGTCGGCCAGGTCGAAGCCGGCGCCGCCGTCCAGCGTGTCACGCCCACCACCAGGGGCCAGCGTATCGTCGCCGCCCAGGCCCAGCATGCTGTCGTCACCGGAAGTGCCCGGAAGGAAATCGGGGCCTTCGGTACCTACGATGACGGACATGGGCGGTGCCTCCAAACACTGAGCATGGCGGACGCGACGCAGGCCGAAACGGCCTGGCTGTTACTCCCCCGCAAGGCCGGTTAGTATGGCATTCACAACTGCAAGTGAAGAAGCCGGGCTGTCTTAATTTGTACCACTGGTTGTCAGTCTCTTGACGAAACCCGACGCCCCCTGACCCCAGAAGCTCAAGGCACCACCCCCCTCCGCTGGGCGGTTGCGGGGCAGGCCTTCGCCAGCCGCACCGAACCAGAAGCCCCCTGCAAGTCGCTCTCCCCCGTTGGTTGAAGGCGGTAAGATCGGCTTCCCAAATTTGTAAAGGTTTGTCGCCAAGTGGGCGCTTATCTTGACCATTTAGCAACCTTTGATTAAAGCACCAGCGTACCAAGGCGCCGGTCTGGCGCTGACCCGCTCCTGAGGTGCAGGCCATGCCTGATTACGCGTCGGTGATTGGTGGCGACTCCGAGGTCGGGCTCGACGACATCGCTCCCGACCAGCCCGGCTACTTCCATCTCGACGAGACAAATTTCCTGGACCGCTCGGGTGCGTCAGGCGAAAGCGAAGTCTTGGTGGAGGACAGCGCCGGCGATGCTGAGATCCGCACGGGCTCCGGCGACGATTTCATCCAGACCGGCTCCAACAATGACTCCATCCATGGCGGCGCCGGCAATGACTCGATCGATGCCGGGGGCGGGAACAACACCGTTGTCGGCGGTGCGGGCGAGGACATTCTCACTGCCGGCCCTGGCAGCAGTGAGCTGTTCGGCGGCAACGGTTCGGACGTGGTCGAAAGCAAGGGCGGGGACCATTTCCTCAGCGGCGGGGGTGGCGCCGACACGCTGGTTGGCCAGAACGGACAAGACACCCTCTCCGGCGGCAGCGGCGACGACTGGCTGGAGGGTCGTGGCGGCAATGACATCCTCTTGGGCGGCAGCGGCGCCGATACGCTGATCGGCGGGGAGGGCGATGACGTGCTGACCGGCGGCTCCGGCGGCGACGCCTTCTTCTTCGACAGCAATTTCGGCCATGACGTGATCATGGATTTCAGCAGGAACGACCAGATCTGGCTCAAGGCAAATCTGAACGGTTCCAACATTCACACCGCCGAGCAGGTCGCCAACTTCGTGGAAGGCGGGGTTGGCCCCGGTGGCGTGAAGTACACCAAGATCACCATCGGCGAGAACAGCATCACGCTCCAGGGCGTGGACAAGGACGATTTCCTGAACAACCTCTCGTCCTGGGTAAAAATCCATGAATAGCGTGGTTAATAAACCCTAAAGGGTTTCCTCTTACCCCTTCGGGCAACGGCAGGGATAGCTGGTCCTGAACATGCTCGAGAAGCTGCCGGCGGCATCCCAGGATGCCGCCGTCTCTGTTTCTGTAAGGGCCGTCGCCCTGTCGGACGGCGTCGTGCTGCTGGGCTTCGACGATGCGCTCGCGGAACTGGAGCCCGCCACCATTGCTATCGATTCCGGCGCAGGACCAGTCCGGCCGCCCTTGTCCTGGCACCGGCTGCCGCGTCCCCGGGGGCCGCTGCTCCTTCTCCTGGCCAGGACGCAGCCGGCCCTTGCGCCGGGCATGGTGCTGCATCTCAGCGATGCGCGAGGCCCCGCGGGCTCGGCCCGGATCATCGGCCTGGCCGACCTCCCCGCGCTGCCCGGCACCGACGATCCGGCCGCCATGCTTGCCCTGCTCCGCTTCATTGCCGCCAAGGCCACCGGCATCCTGCGGCAGAGCGAGGACAGCGGCCTCGCCGAAACCTGCTGCCGCATGGCCGAATCCCTGCGCGTGCCGGACCGGACCGCCCAGCCCGTCGCGCTCTGCGGCCATGACCTGGTCATGTGGGCCCTGCCCGGCGGGATCCAGGCAGGGAATAGCGTCCATTACGCCCTGAGCCGCCGGAACCTGCGCCGCCTTTCCGTGAACGGCAGCTCGGTGATTCTGCAGGCCCGGTCCTTTCAGGGCGGCTATCTGCTGCCGACCGAAGGCGACGGCCCCATTCACTTGGCCCCGGCCGAGGGCCGGCTGCCCACGCTCGGCGAACTCGGCCGGCGGAAGGATGCCCGCAGCCTCGCCCTCTACCGCAGCGGACTGGCGGAACTGGCCCGGCGCGCGCCGGTAGACGCGACCGCACGCCGGCTGCTGCGCGACCTGCAACTCCTGGCTCCGGCCGAGCAGCCGTACCACTATGCGGCCCCCGAGCGGCCCTTCGGCGCCGCCCTGGAAATGGCCCTGTCCGACCATGCCGGGGGCGTCTTCCTGCGGGGCTGGATCCGCGATCCGCTGCAGCTCATCGCCAAGCTCTCGCTGCGCAGTCCCTATGGGGAGCGCCAGCTCGCGCCGGAGGAGCTGAGCCGCTTCCCGAGGCCGGACTTAGCCAAGAAATACGCCAATGCGCCGCATGGCGGCATCGGGATAAGGCCTGGCTTCGCCCTGCATCTGCCCGATGCCGCCACCCGCCCGGTGGCGCAATGGACGCTGCGGCTGGAACTCACTACGGGCGATACCATTGACCTCACCGCCCCACCGGGGATCACCCATGCGCAATGCGCCCGCGACGCGGTGCTCGGCGCCATCGCGCCCGCGCATGTCACGCCGGAGATGATGGCGCGCTGCATCGCCCCGGCGGTAGAACGGCTGCACCGCACGGTGATGGAGGAACGCGGCACGCCGGAGGTAGTGCGGCTCGGCCAGGGAGTGCCGCATCCGGCCGTCTCTCTGATCGTGCCGCTCTACCGCAACCTCCGCTTCCTGCGGCACCAGTTGGCGGCCTTCGCGCGCGATCCCGCGCTGCGCGAGGCGGAGCTGATCCTCGTGCTGGATTCGCCGGAGCAGCGCGAGGAAACCGAGCACCTGCTGCGCGGGCTGCACGCCATCTACCGCCTGCCGCTGGTCCTGGTCGTACAGGCCGGCAATTACGGCTATGCCAGCGCCTGCAATGCCGGCGCGGCGGAAGCCCGGGCGCCGGTGCTGCTGCTGCTAAACTCGGATGTGGTGCCGGCTGGGCGCGGCTGGCTGCCGCCGCTGCTCGCCCCCCTCACCGGCGGGGCGCGCCGGAAGCGGCTGGTCGCCACCGGCCCGAAGCTGCTCTTCGAGGACGGCTCGCTGCAGCATGCCGGGCTGTTCTTTGAACCGGGCCCCGGCGGGGAATGGTTCAACAACCATTACTATAAGGGCTATCCGCGGCATCATCCCCCGGCGCAGGAGATGCGGAAGGTGCCGGGCATCACCGGCGCAGCCTTCTGCGTCCGGCGCGACGCCTTCGAGGCGGTGGGCGGGCTCTGCACCGACTATGTGATCGGGGATTACGAGGACTCGGATCTCTGCCTGAAGCTGCGCGCCGAGGGGGGCGAGATCGCCTATGTCCCGCAGGCCGAGCTCTACCACTTCGAGCGTCAGTCGATCCGCGAGCATGCCGGCTATGCCCGGACGCTCGCCTCCAACTACAACCGCCGCCTGCATCACCTGCGCTGGGATGCGGCCATCCGCCAGCTCATGGCCCGGACCGCACGGCGCAGCCAGGCCCGGGCGGGCTGACCCATGCGGATCCTCTATCTCTGCCACAACCACCCCGACCTGCAGCCCGGCGGCACGGAGGTCCTGGCGCGGACCCTGTTCCGGGAATTGCGGGACCGGCACGGGATCGAGGGGCTGTTCCTCGCCGCTGTGACCGGCGCGCACCGGGAGCGCCGGCCGGGGACGATGCTGCAGGCCATCGGCGACAGGCCGGACGAGATGCTGGTCTGGCTGGGCCATTTCGACCGCTTCTTCCTGTCGCAGCCGGACACCTACGGTCTCGCCACCCTCGCCCCGCTGATCGAGCAGGCGAGGCCGGACCTGGTGCATATCCATCACCCCCTGTTGTTCGGGGTGGAAACCATCGACCTGATCCGCCGGGTGGCACCCCGGGCCCGGCTGGTCTTCACCGCGCATGACTTCTTCCCGCTCTGCCCGCAGGAAGGCCAGTTGCTGACCATGGAGGGCCGGCTCTGCCCCGGCCCCTCGCTGGATGCCTGCCAGGCCTGCTTCCCGGGCCGCCCTGGGGCCGATTTCGTCCTGCGCGACCTGCAGATGCGGGACGTATTCCGCGATTTCAGCCGGATCCTGGTGCCGAGCGCCTTCGCCCGCAGCCGCTATCTGGCAGCCGGCTGGCCTGAGGCGCTGTTCACGATCATGCCGAATGGAATCGCCGACTCGACGCCGGCGCCACATCGCCCGGCGGATGGCGGCCGGCGCGACCGCTTCGGCTTCTTCGGCCACATCAACCGCTTCAAGGGCAGCCTCATGCTGCTCGCCGCCTCCCGCCGGCTGAGCGAGGCGGGCATCGGGCACCAGGTGACCCTGCATGGCGGTGTCGCCTACCAGTCCGAGAGCTTCCTGGAGGAGTTCCGCACCGCCCTGGCAGCGGCGCCGGCGGCGCGCCATACCGGCCTCTACGCCGCCGCGGATCTCCCGAGGCTGATGGAGCGGATCGACTGGGTCGTGGTACCCTCGATCTGGTGGGAGAACGCACCGCTCGTCATCATGGAGGCCTTCCGGCACCGGCGCCCGGTGATCTGCTGCGATATCGGCGGCATGGCGGAGGCCGTGCGCGACGGCATCGACGGGCTGCATGCGCCGGCCGGCGACCCGGAGGGCCTGGCGCAGGTGATGCGGCGGGCCGCCGAGACCGAGGGACTCTGGGACAGGCTGGTAGCCGGCATCAGGCCGCCGCCGACCATCGCCGAGGTCGCCGAGCGCCACCTGAATTTCTATCAAGATGAATTGGGTCTGGGGCAGGCCTAAACTGCCGCCATTACCCTGGGGAAGTCGAGCATGGTGATGTTGAGGTCCGTCCCGCCGGTGCGCCGGGCCGGCGAAGCGCCGGGCGATGCTGCGGCATCGGCCGCTTCGCCGGCGCCGCCCTCCGCGACTGTCCACGGCCTCGTCGACAACGCCACATCCGAGCGGATCTATGGCTGGGTCTGGGATACCGCCAATCCCGGATACCGCCTGAAGGTGGAGCTTCGCCTGGCCAATGAGACGGTGGCAACCACCATTGCCGACCGGGCCCGGCCGGATCTGGCCGGGAATGGTGTCGGCGACGGCAACCATGCCTTCGAATTCCCGCTGAGCGAGCGCTGGTTCGAGCGCCGCGCCGAACTCACCGTCGTCGCCATCGATGCGGGAGGCAAGGAGCATCCGATCAGCGTCCGCCTCTCCCGCCCCGATGACTCCAAGGTCATGGCCCAGCTCCAGCGCGCCATGGAGCGCCTGCGTGGCGAGCAGCAGCGGCTCCGGGCGGAATTCGCCCGATTGCAGGAGCGAGCCGCGCAATTGCCGGAGCCGGCGGCGATCGACGAGATCGCCAGGACAGGGCACGAGATTCAGCAGCGCCTCGATGCGCTCGAATTGTGGGTCTCGCGTCTCGACGACAGGCTCGGCGAGGCCGCGGCGCCCCGGAATGCCAAGGCGGGAGGGCGGCTCGACCCCTGGCAGGCGGCGCTCCTCGCAGTGCTGGCAAGCATGGCGAGCGCCATCATGGCGCTGGCGGCCGCGCATTTCCTGGCCTGATCCGGATGGCGCCCAAACCCGGCAACCGGAGCCCCGAGACCCTCCTGCGGGAGGCGATTGAGGACGTCCTGCGTGCCGCCAGCAGATGGCTCTGGCTGATGCTGGGTCTGGGCCTGATCGGGCTGCTGGTCGCCTTTGCGACCATGCTGAACCGGGTGTTCCTCATCAGCTACGTCCCCGTGACGCGGAGCACGGATTCGCTCCTGTCCGCCTGCATCCTGGCGGTGGCGATCATCATCCTCGCCGTGGCCTTCAGGTACCTGCAGAGCATCGCCGTGTCGTCCATCTCGCACTACGCGGCCCGGCGCCTCGCCGTGCCGGCGGTGCTCGCCACCGCCCAGCGCGCCGGCAGGCCGGAAACGCTGGCGAACGAGGCGATCAACGATATCGAGATCATGCGTGAGTCGCTCGTCGGCCCGGCCAGCCATGCTGCGCTCGATATCGTCCTGGTGCCGGTGCTGATCGCGCTGATATTCGTCATGCATGTGGCCTATGGCCTGCTCGCCCTGTTCTACTGCGGCATGGCGGGCATCCTGAGCCTGCTCATCGCGCGCGCGGTCAGCCGCGCCGCGCAGCCCGACGAGAATGGCCAGGCGCGCGCCTTTGGCCTGGCGGCGGATGCCATGCGTTCGGGCGAAGCGGTCCTGTCGATGGGCATGCTGCCCCGCCTGACCATGCAGTGGATCGGCATCAGCACCGAGGCGTCCGGCGAGGCCTGGCTTGCGGAGCGGCGGGCCGCGCGGCTGAGGACGGCGCTCGACATGCTGATGAGCAGCTTCCGCGGCGCGATCATGATGCTGGGAGCGGCGCTGCTGCTGAGCGGCGAGGACGTCGCTCATACCATAATGGCCGTCTTCTTCATCATGAACGCGCTGATCTCGCCCTTCATCCGGTTCGGCTCCAGCGCCCGCGACATCGCCGAGGGCCTGGCCGCCTGGCGCCGGCTGCGGGCGCTGGTGGAGGGCAGCCCGGCCCTGTCCCAGGGCATCGCCTTCCCCTGTCCGGAGGGCCGGCTCGTGATCGAGCATATGAGCTTCGCCTTCCGCGGGCCGCAGCCGCCCCTGCTGCGCAACATCGAGCTGCGGGTCGAGCCGGGCGAGATCATCGCCATCATCGGCGCCTCCGGCAGCGGCAAATCCACCCTGCTCCGCCTGATGCTCGGGATGTACCGGCCGAGTGCGGGCGGCATCTATCTGGACGGCCAGGCAACATATCAGTGGGACCGCCGCGACATGGCCCGCCATGTCGGCTTCCTGCCGCAGGAGGCGCTGCTGTCCCGGGGCACGGTGGCGGAGGTGATCGCGCGCCTCGAAACGCCCGACATGCCGCTGGTGCTGGACGCGGCGCGGCGTGCGGGCGCGCATGAGACCATCGTCGGCCTGCCGCTGGGCTATGCCACGCCGATCGACGGCAGCCCCCGGCAGCTCTCCATGGGGCAGCGCCAGCGCATCGCCCTGGCTCGCGCCCTGTACGGCCGGCCGAAGCTGCTGCTGCTCGATGAGCTGGCAGGGTCCATGGATGCCGAAGGCGAGGCGCATGTGGCCATGCTTCTCTCGGTGCTGCGGGAGGAGGGCACCTCGGTCGTGTTCACCACCCACCGGCCGGGTCTGCTGGCGGCAGCCGACCGGGTGATGGCACTGCGCAACGGCACCCTCGTGCCGGCCGGCGAGGAACTGCCCAGGCTGCCGGGCCAGGCACCCCGCCTGGCAGGCAGGCAGGCCACCGTGGCAGGCGCGGCATGAGCAAGGCATCCCGCCAGGCCGGCCTGCGCCTGCGCGACGCCGGCATTACGCCACTGGCGGTGGCGACGATCATTGCGCTGTCCTGCTTCGGCCAGTTGGGCCTGTTCGCCTTCATCCTGCTGCTGCGGCACATCACCGACGGCGTCATGGAGACGCGGAACAGCGCGACCCTGATCGGGTTCCTGCTCCTCTTCGCCTTCACCGTCATCGTCTCCGGCCTGTACGGCCATCTTCGCGCAGCGATACTTCGTGCCGCGGCGGAGCGGTTCGGGCTGAGGCTGCAGGCGCAGGCAATGCAGGCCGCCATCCGGAATGCGGTGCGGACCGATGCCGGCAACGGCCTGGCGCTCCTGCAGGACATCAACCAGGTCCGGCGCTTCCTGGCTGGCGGCGGCCCCGTGGCCTTCCTCGACCTGTTCGGCGCCGCCATCGCGCTGTTCGTACTTTTCTACCTGGACACCATTCTCGGCCTGGTCGGCATCCTGGGAATCCTGATCGTTCTCCTGCTCGGCTTCGTCATGTACCGGGCGGCGCGCGAGACCACGCAGGAGGCGCGCAGGAAATCCCTCAGCACCTCCGCGGAACTGGGGGGCCAGCTGGTGCATCCCGATCTGGTCCGCGGCATCGGGCTGCTGGAGGCCACGATGTTCCGCTGGCAGGGCCGCTACGACGACGCCCTCTCCAGCACGGAGGCGGCACAGCAACGGCTGAACGCCTTGCGCGGCCTGGAAACCACGGTGATGGAGCTTCACGCGCTGGCGGTGAAGGTCGTCGCCTGCCTGATCGTCTTCACCCAGCATGGCGGAATGGGCCTGGTGATCATGGCCTATTTCGTGACGAGCGCGGCCATGAGCCCCTTCTCCTCCCTGTTCCATGACTGGCAGAGCTGGGTCTCGGCAGGACAGGCATGGCGGCGGCTCCAGGAGGCGCTGCAGCAGGATGGCCCGCCGGAGATCCTGCCGCCCGAGCCGGAGGCGCCGCGCGGCCTGCTGATCGAGGACCTCACCTTCCATCCGCCGGGGCGTCCGCGGCCGATCCTGGCGGATGTAACCCTGCGACTGCCGCCGGGAACGGCGGCCTTGGTCCAGGGGCCGAACGGCGTGGGCAAGAGCACGCTGATGCGCCTGACGCTCGGCCTCATGCCGCCGACTTCCGGCCGCGTGCTGCTGAACGGTCAGGACACCTTCCGCTGCGACCGCGCGGAATTCGGCGCCCGTATCGGCTACCTGCCGCAGGACGTGCAACTGCTGGAGGCCAGCGTCTTCGACAATATCGGCCGCGGCCCCGGCGCGCCGCCGGAATCGGTCGTGGCCGCCGCCCGCATGGCCGGCGCGCATGAGCTGATCGGCCGCCTGCCTCTCGGCTACCACACGCCGGCCGGGGCGACCTCCGGCCTCTCCGCCGGGCAGCGTCGCCTGATCGGCCTTGCCCGGGCGCTCTATGGCCAGCCGGATCTACTGATCCTGGACGAGCCCGAGATGGGCCTCGATGGATACGCCCGCGTCGCCCTGCGCGGCGCGGTGGCGGCGGTGCGGCAGTGGGGCGGCGTGGTGCTGGTCGTGACCCATGAGCCGCAAACCTGGCTCGATGCCGTCGACCTGCTGCTGCTCCTGCAGCCGGGCGGGGCCTGGCAGGTGCAGCCGGCGCGGCAGGCACAGGATTCGGGGGACAGACTTGCGACAGTTGATTGAGCACAAGACGGACACACTGCCCCCCCCGACGCCCCCCGCCTCGCTGGAGGAGCAGCTCGAGGCGTCGATCAAGACGCCGCCGGTCAGCCGGGTGGTTCGGGCCGCGCTGCTCACGCTCGCCCTCACCATGATCCCCTTCATTGGCTGGGGCACCATGACGGAGATGGAACGGGCGGTGCTCGCCAACGGCCAGCTCATCCCGGAAGGGCGGCGCAAGACCGTGAACCTGCTGGAACCCGGCATCCTGCGCCGGCTTGAGGTGCGCGAGGGCCAGATCGTCCGCGAAGGGCAGCCCCTGCTGCAACTGGACGTCACCCAGGCGGAAGCCGCGGCGGATCAGGCCAAGGCGCAATACTGGGGCGGCCGGGCACGCCTTGCCCGGCTGCGCGCCGAGCAGGCCGAGGAACGGACCCTCACCTTCCCGGAGGATCTGCGCCAGGCGGCTGCCGAGGACCCCTCCGTGGCGAATTTCCTGGAGGCGGAGCAATCCCTGTTCCAGGCCCGCTGGAGGGCCTTCGATGGCGCCGTGGCAGTCCAGGAACGCCAGATCTCGCAATACCAGGAACAGGTGAACGGTGCCCGGGCCCAGCGGGAGGCCGCGCAGGCCCAGCTCCGCTCCGCCCGCGACCAGATCGCCAGCCTGAAGGAATTGCTGGCACAGGGCTTCGCCGCCCGGTTCCGCGTGCTGGAGATGCAGCGCGCCGAACAGGGCTATCTGGCGGCGATCGGCCAGTTCTCGTCGCAGGAATCGCAGCTGCGCGAGGCCATCGCCCAGGCGCAGGGCCAGCTTGCCACGCTTCGGCTGAACCGCCTGTCCGAAATCGCCAACGACATGCAAGCCACCGCGGCGACGGTGGCGACTGCGGCGCAGCAATTGCGCGCCGCGCAGGACGTGCTGCAGCGGCGCGAGGTCGTCTCCCCGGAAGACGGGAAGGTGACCAATATCCGCGCCTTCACCCCGGGCAGCAGCATCGCCGGCGGCGAGCCGATCCTGGACCTCGTCCCGGTCCACGACCGCTTCGTGGTCGAGGCCCACGTCATGCCTGTGGATATCGAGCAGGTCGAGGTGGGCCAGCGGGTGAATGTCAGGCTCAGCTCCTACCGGATGCGCGCCATGCCGCTGATCCCCGGCCGGGTGATCTATGTCTCGGCGGATGTGCAGCAGCCACAGACCGGCAGCGCCTTCTACACACTCCGGGCCGAACTCGATCAGGAGTTCCTGGACACGCTGCCGGGACTGATACTGGCTGCGGGCATGCCCTGCGAGGTCTATGTCCTCGGCGAGAAGCGTACGCCCTTCGATTACCTCTGGACCCCGATCAGCAGCATAGCGCGCCGCGCCTTCCGCGACTGAGCGGCCAAGGAAAACCGCAAAGGAATGGGGCGGCGCCCTGAGAGCGCCGCCCCTTCCAATTCTCCGCCAGCCGGTATCAGGCTGCCGCAGCCAGTGGCCGCCGCACCTCCAGCCCGTCCGGATTGGCGGTCACCTGCACGGTCTCGCCGTCGTGGATCGTGCCTTCCAGCAGCAGGTTCGCCAGCTTGTCCTGCAGGCTGCGCTGGATCACCCGCTTCAGCGGCCGGGCGCCATAGGTTGGGTCATAGCCGGCCTCGGCCAGCCATTCCCGCGCCTTCTCGTCCAGCTCCAGGCTGATCTTGCGGTCCTCCAGCAGCTTGCGCAGGCGCCCGAGCTGGATGTCCACGATCGCCGCCATGTCGCTGCGCGCCAGGCGCCGGAACAGCACGATCTCGTCCAGCCGGTTCAGGAATTCCGGCCGGAACCGCTCCCGCACCGCCCGCATCACCGCCGGCCGCGCAGCCTCGATATCCGCGCTCTCCGGCAGTTCCGCGATCGCCGTGCTGCCGAGGTTGCTGGTCAGCACGATGATGGTGTTGCGGAAGTCGACCGTCCGCCCCTGCCCGTCCGTCAGCCGCCCATCGTCGAGCACCTGCAGCAGGACGTTGAACACGTCCGGATGCGCCTTCTCGACCTAGTCGAAGAGCACGACCTGATAGGGCCGCCGGCGCACCGCTTCCGTCAGCGCACCGCCCTCGTCATAGCCGACATAGCCCGGAGGGGCGCCGATCAGGCGGGAGACGGCGTGCTTCTCCATGTATTCGGACATGTCGATGCGCGTCATCGCCCGCTCGTCGTCGAACAGGAAGGCGGCGAGCGCCTTCACCAGCTCCGTCTTGCCGACGCCGGTGGGGCCGAGGAACAGGAAGCTGCCGATCGGCCGGTTCGGGTCCTGCAGGCCGGCGCGCGCCCGGCGGACGGCCTTGGAGACAGCCTCCAGCGCCTCTTCCTGGCCGACCACGCGCTTGCGGAGCTGGTCCTCCATGCGCAGCAGCTTGGCCCGCTCGCCCTCCAGCATCTTCTCCACCGGGATGCCAGTCCAGCGGCTGACCACGGCGGCGATGCCTTCCTCGGTCACCGCCTCGTTCACCAGCCGCGCATCGCCGTCGCCGGCCGCGGCCAGCTTCTTCTCAAGCTGCGGGATGATGCCGTAGAGCAACTCGGACGCCTTCGTGAGGTCCCCGCGGCGCTGCGCCAGCTCGACCTCGGTGCGGGCCCTGTCCAGTTCCTCCTTCAGCTTCTGGCTCTCGACGACCTTGGCCTTCTCCGCTTCCCAACGCTGGGTCATCTCGCGGGAGCGCTCCTCCAGGTCGGCCACCTCCTTCTCCAGCTTCGCCAGCCGGTCGCGGGAGGCCGGGTCGTCCTCCTTCCGCAGCGCCTCACGCTCGATCTTCATGCGCATCAGGTCGCGGTCGATCGCGTCCAGCTCTTCCGGCTTGCTGTCCACCTGCATGCGCAGGCGGGATGCGGCCTCATCCACCAGGTCGATCGCCTTGTCCGGCAGGAAGCGGTCGGTGATGTAGCGGTTGGAGAGGGTCGCCGCCGCCACCAGCGCCGCGTCGGTGATGCGGACGCCGTGATGCAGCTCGTACTTCTCCTTGATGCCGCGCAGGATGGAGATGGTGTCCTCCACGCTCGGCTCGCCGACGAAGACCGGCTGGAAGCGCCGTGCGAGCGCCGCGTCCTTCTCGATATGCTTGCGGTACTCGTCCAGCGTGGTGGCGCCGATGCAGTGCA